>JAFVUZ010000129.1 GCA_017502435.1 Lentisphaeria bacterium | reverse complement strand
CGATACAAACTTTTGGAAGAGCTTCATCCACACCCGTCTGGCGGTGGAACGCGGCGACAAGGGCAATCTTTCTTTGTACGGCAGAATTCCCGGAGTACATCAACTTCTGGCAGAACACCTGACCGCCGAATACAAAGTCAAGCCCTAAGGTCGCGGCAGAGCAGTGGACGAATGGAAGCTCAAACCCGACCGCACCGACAACCACTGGCTTGACTGTATCGCAGGATGTGCTATCTGTGGCTCCATGCTCGGAGCTGCTCTCCCGGAAACTCTGCCGGTGAAAACTGCTCGCAAACCCATGATCCGTCTTTCCGACTGCCGCATCGGGGAAAGACCGTCACCCACCACCAGCGGCAAAATGAAACTTTCAGATATCAGAAGGAGCAAAAATGGCTGATAAAAAGGAATATCCCGAACATATCCGGCAGGCTGTTGACCTTATTGCCGCAATTCTGCGAAGAATCAGAGAAAATCGACTGGATAAATCACCTGTGTGATGCTTTATATATGGCACGGTCTTAATTAGTTACAACCAAAAACAGAGAGGTGGTTATGGTTATTAGAAAGGAAAATCCGGAGCATATTCGGCAAGCAACAGATCTTATTTCAGTAATTTTAAGGCGAATTAAAGAGAAGTCTTGCCAAAAGTTACAAGGATGAATTCCGCAACAGCAACTTTCAGTGAGGAAATATGGACAAAAAAGAAATTTTAGAAAGGAAACTTTCACAACTTGAAGATTTGACGTGGGAAGAACAAAAAGAAATGTTCTTTGAGCTTTTCGGTTTTGACTGCGGGCTTTCAAATGGTAAAAACATAAAAAAACGCCTCTTCAATAAATGATGTGACCCCAAAAATTTGGACGGGTTAAACTACATGGAATGGGTTCGGAATTGAACCGGACTCATTCCTTTTAATTTTAAAGATACTCTCTCGTTGTTAAAATAGCAAATGTACTCTTCAAGTTTCTGATGAAAATCTTCAACAGAACTAAAGTTTTCACCGATAAACATTTCTGTTTTCAGCCTGCCGAAAAAGTTTTCCATAACACTGTTATCCAAACAATTTCCTTTCCTGGACATACTTTGAGTAATATTATGCTCTTTCAGCATAGACTGATATTCCCGCATTTGGTACTGCCATCCCTGATCAGAATGCATCAATGGCGTTGCTCCTTCAGGCAGCTTTTCAAACAACTTCTCCAGCATAGCTCTTGTTTGAGCAAATGAAGGACTTCTGCTGATATTATGAGCCACTATTTCTCGATTGAACAAGTTCATGACAGGAGACAGATAAATCTTTTCATTGCAAACATGAAACTCAGTTACATCAGTAACCAGTTTCTCAAATGGCTTTTGAGCTTCAAATTGTCGGTTCAATGTGTTGGCAGCGACCTTGCCGACCTCTCCGTTGTAGGAGCGATATTTGTGGCGTCTCTGTTTCCCTCGCAATCCCAATGAAGCCATCAACCTTTGCGTTGTTTTATGATTCAATTCTATTCCCTGTTGCCGAAGTATAACATGAACTCG
>JAFVUZ010000128.1 GCA_017502435.1 Lentisphaeria bacterium | reverse complement strand
GTAAAGCAAGGATATTGGCAATTATCAGCACAAACCATGCGGCACATTTTTCAGGAAATGCCGCCTCCCGGCGGGACGTCTTGATAAATTTTTTCAACATCAGAAAGATCAATATTCCCGCCATTGCCAGATCCACCAGTGCCGCATCATACGTTCCGGAAGTGAACATAGGAACAGCCGCAGAAAAAGCGACAAGCCCCAGAAGCACAGCGTACAGCACTCCCAGGGGATGTTTCTTCAATAAACTTTTGCAAAAATCATTCATATTCACTGCGGCATCTGATGAAGTTTTTTCAAATATTCAAGTGCGATATTGTTATCGGGAGCAATGACCAGCAACTGACGGCACAACTCCCGGATTTTTTCCCGTTGTGTATTTATATTGCAATCTTTTATCCGTTGCTCCATTCCGGAAATCCACAAGGGTTCCAGTCGGCGGCGGTATGGATTGGAAGATGATAATTTTACGATATCGGGAATCGTTTTCCAATCACCTTTTTTATGAAGTTTATCCGCATAACAAAGTTGGGTTTCCGGCATTGACGGAGCAAGATTGTATGCTCTGGCGGATAAAATCAACGCCTGATCGATATTCCCATCTTCGGCATACAGTTCCGCCATATTCAGCAAAACTGCGATCGTGTATTGAGATTTTTCCGGAAACAGAGCATATTTTTTCAATGCCGATTGATTTCTACCATTTTCAGCAAGGGTTTTGGCGGCAAAAAACAACAGAGCATAATTATTTTTTGCATCCGCTTTTTCCAGAAGATCGCAGGCTTTGTTTACTTCATTTTTTTTCAGATGGAGCAATGCCAGACAAAATGGCTCATAGAGTTTATCTTTGCTCAAAAATATCAAATCTTTTTCCCGCATGGTACTGCCGGCAAAACGCCAGTAATCCGGCAGCAATTCCTGTTTGAAGTTGCTCCGGAATAATAAAGAGACCTTTTCATACTCTTTTTTCTGCATATTCAGGAATAGTTCATAACGCACCATATCGCCGGATTTTTGAGCAAACTTCTGCTTGTAATGTGCCACAAGGCGTTCTGCTTCAGAGGGATTGTGCTGCAAATAGTATTCTATGGCTATTTTTATTACTCCCGGATCATTACCGAAACGGGTCAAAGCATCTTTCAGCAGAATGATATTCTCTGAATTGTTTTTCTTTTGAGCAAGCAGTATGAATTTTGCGGTAAAAACATCCGGTTTGCGGTTATAAAGGATAGTTGCCAGCGGCAGAAGTTTTTCCGGCGGAATATTTCTCTTCAAAAAAGCTGTTTTCAGAAATTCTGACAGCATATTGTCAGATTGTTCCTGCAAGTTCAGATAATTCCGGTGGGTAAGCAAAGTTTCGTAACTTGCCTTTATCTCCTGGATATTGCCGCTCTGAATATCGGCACACAGAAGCATAAAGGCAGATAGCGGTGTATTGATATTTCCACGCAAGGGAGCAGTCAGTTCCTTCAAAGTTGTCATATCCTTTTTTGCCAGAGCGATCAAGGCATCAAAGTAGTAATTGCACAACATGGCACGGTTGCCGGAATCAGATTGGTAGTCAGTACGCAGTTTGGCAATTTTATCCGTCTTATTCAACAGACAATATATTTCTGCGGTCTGCACTGCAACGGATTGATCGTGGTAAATCGCAAGATGCTTTTCAAAAACATCCAGTGCTTTGCCGAAATTCCGGTATTGAGCATAAAACCGTCCCAATGCCGGAGCAAAAGCATAATTGTTTTGTTCATACGCCTCAACCAGACTCTTTTCTGCCCGGTCGATATCCTGTATATCAAGATAAAGTTCTGTTTGTGCGGCAAGAAATTCCTGCTTCAGAAAACCGTCCGGATCATTAAAGCGTTCAAGAGCGGACAATTTCTGTTCAACAGTAAGATGCTCATGCACAAAAAGCAATAACGCAAGTTCTCCGATACGGTTGTTCGCATCCCGCCGGGAAAGCAGCTGTTTATATTTGTTGATATTTCCATTGCGTCCGGCTGCATAAAGAAGAAGCTGCCGGTGCTTGTCGCTCAAGGAACTGTCCTGTGACAACAACACTTCCAAACGGTCAAAATACCGGGCTGAACATAAACTGTCGATGTATTTTTCTTTATTTTCACTGCTCAAAGGGTTGAGCCGGTAAGCCATTGCACAGTAATAGACCTGTTCCGGATAAAACTTTCTCTTTCCTGCAATTTCACCAAGCATTGAGAACGCTGATTCATTGTTGCTGTCTTTGGCGATAAGCTGCAGTAATTGAGTTTCGGCAAGATCAAGCGACGCATCATCACCGTGCTGAAAATTGCTTTGAGCCTGTTGGAAAAGGCGGACATTACGGACGTTTGAAAAAAGCAGAAACACCGTC
>JAFVUZ010000127.1 GCA_017502435.1 Lentisphaeria bacterium | reverse complement strand
CTCAATTTTTTTTATTATCAGTCAATGTTTAGTACAGAGCCTTTCAAAAAAAGTTCTTTCCCCCACACCCCATTTTCCAAAAACTTTTATCGGAATTGCTTTTATTATCCCAATAAAAGCAATTACAATTTGTTTATTACAAATAATTTAAAATATATTTTACTGTAAAAATTTAAACTCCCGTATAGCAAAATAAACTATTATATTCTGTCTTCATTTAACAATAAAAATTAAGGGCATCGCAAACTTTTTTAGGTTTTGCAACAGTCCCATTTGTAATTTCAATCAGAGAACACGTTCGATTTCGATTTCGGGATCGATTTCATCTTTGAGAATGCGTTCAAGACCCTGTTTGAGGGTGATGGTTGCATGGGGGCAGCAGCCGCAGGCTCCGCGGAGTGAAAGATAAACTTTTTTGCCTTCGATTTTGACGATTTCAAGGTCGCCGCCGTCAGCCTGGAGATTGACACGGAGTTCATTGAGGCGATCGGTGATTTTTTTTGCAAGATCCATAATAAAATCCTTTCTGTTGATAATTTAAAGTTGCTCTTCCACAATATAACTGCATTCAGCAGAAAAGCAAATCATTTTTGCAAAAAAAACAGTTCTGTCGATATTCTTTTTTTTGTGACTTGAAAACTTCATTTTCTGCATTATATTATATAATAACACTTTTTACAACACTCAACCTTTATACGGAGTAACAAAAAATGACAAAAGTATTGATCCCCACCAAACTCGACAAAGCAGCCGCTCAACTTCTGATCGACAAAAATTATAACGTCGTTCAGGATTCTGCTACCCCACTCGCAGACCTCTGCAAAGCCAACGCCGACGCAGAAGTCCTCATCGTCCGCAGTGAAGCCGTCACTCCCGAAATTATCGACCTCCTCCCCGCTCTCAAACTCGTCGTCCGTGCAGGTGCAGGTTTCAATACTATCGATATTAAATACGCCCGCAGCAAAAATATTGATGTCATGAATACCCCCGGTGCAAACTCCAACGGCGTCGCCGAAGAAGTTGTTGCCATGATGCTCGCTCTCTACCGCAAAGTTGTTCCCGCTGACATCTCCACCCGTAAAGGCGATTGGGAAAAATCAAAATTCATGGGCCGCGAAATTACCGGCAAAACCGTCGGTATCCTCGGTCTCGGTCATATCGGTCAGCTTCTCGTCAAACGTCTCTCCGGCTTCGATATCAAAGCTCTCGCTTTCGACCCCTTCATCTCCGAAGAAAAAGCAGCTTCAATCGGCGTCAAACTCTGCTCCGTCGAAGAAATTTTCGCTCAGGCTGACCTTATCTCCCTCCATATCCCCGAAAATAACGAAACCCGCGGCATGGTCAATAAAAAACTTTTCGATTTGATGAAAGACGGTGCCGTCCTCATTAACTGTGCCCGTGCAGGCGTCATCAATGAAGAAGACCTCCGCGAAGCTAAAAAAACTAAAACAATCCTCTTCGGTAACGACGTCTATCCCAAAGATATCGCTGGTGAAAAATCCGTCGCCGATATCGCCGACGTCATGCTCCCGCACCTCGGCGCAAATACCTTCGAGGCTAACTTCAACGCCGCTGTCCGCTCCGCCGAACAGACTATCGCTTACTACGATAACGGCGACACCAGCTGCGTCGTCAACAAGTAAGATGTGTGTGGAATAAAATGGCAGATATTGCAGGAAAGGAAGAAAAAACCTTTTGAGGAAAGGTTCTTTTCTCCCTCTCCTGCACCTCTCCCGTTTTTTCCAAACCTTTTAAAATATTTTTCTGAATGTGAATATTTATCCTCATACAAAATTCCGCTTTTGGATTTTTGTGTCAACAAAAAAACAAAAGCGAATACAAAAGTTTTTGTAAAAAGGATAGGGGGTGCAGGGGGGAAGGAAAAGAAACTTGTTTCAACAAGGTTTTTTCCTTCCCCCCTGCAATAACCGAATCATTTTAACCAAAGAAAGTTTTTT
>JAFVUZ010000126.1 GCA_017502435.1 Lentisphaeria bacterium | reverse complement strand
TTGTAATAAACAAATTGTAATTGCTTTTATTAGGATAATAAAAGCAATTACGGTAAAAGTTTTTGGAAAATGGGGTGTGGGGAAAAGAACCTTTTTTCAAAAAGGTTTTTTCCCCACAAAACAGTTTTGCAACAGCCCCATATATTCTGGTGTTTTTATAAATCAAATTGACGGAAATAATAGACATTCCATTGTGTATCGACGGGGGCAAGGTCATAAACTTTGGTGATTTTTGTCCACTGCACGCCGTGATTGTCATAAATTTCTTTGGCGTAGAGGTCATTTTTCAGAAAAGAGCCGCTGTAATTACCGACTCTGCCGTTGTGTACGCGAACGTCGCACCAGCGGATGAGATCGTCGATTACTTTGTGCATTCCGCCTTTTTTGTAAGTTGTTTCGCTGATTCTGAGAATCTTGATAATGGCATTGATGAAACGCGGCGGCAGCGGTTCGGTGGTTGTAAGCGGGCATTCCGTTGCAGGCTGCCATGCCGGAATATAATCAAAAAGTCCGTCACCATGCATATAATAACCGCAGTCTTTGGGAGAAAATCTGAAATCCACCAGTTTGCAGTCCAAATCTTCACGACTGCTCAAATTTGCATAATTTTCACAATTATAAAATGTATGAAGTTTGGGATTACTCCGTCTCTGGGCTTCAATTTTGACTTCATATTCGATTGCTGATTTTTTTACCGGAGTTATTTCAGTGATTATGGCATCGTCGTCACACCAGTCTGCATTGGTGCCGCTTTGGTTCAGATATCCGGAGATATTGTCGGCATGAATCTGCCATACACTGTTGTAAACAACTTCTCTGAACGGAGTGCCGTCATTGTTGTATCCGGAGAATTTTTCAGATTGTGTCATTGACAGCATATGGTTGTAAATTTCAACGGCTTTGATTTCAAAAATACTGCCTGATTCTTCCTGCTGTTCCTTGAAACTTTCGATATAAAAATTTTCTCCTGCCCATGAAGCATTTGACCATAACTGCAAGTTTGAGCGGAAATTTTCAAGTTCATCTGCATCAACAAAAAATGTAACTTTGCAGTAATCTGTTCCGTTTGCATTTTTGCCGCGTACTGTTTCGCCGATTTGCAGCTGACCTTTTCTGACAACAGCATGAACGGCGATTTCATACATGACCGGATTGATTTCTTTTCTTACGACTTTATTTACTATATAATTGCCGCTGATGAAAACCGGAGTTGTGCCGACCAGATCATTATATTGCTCTGCATCACTTTTTTTCACCTGATAAAAAGCAACTGTTGAATTGCTGTTTTCTTCATCGACTTTTTCGATTTTCAGAAGTTTATTTTCGATTTTCCGTGCTGTAAGTTCAATATAATATCCGGAATTTGCGTCGGCATCGGACTCCATTTTTTCAAGTACAAAATCATTTCCCGCCCATATTGCAGGATTGTTCAGATCCCAGAATTTGAGTTCTGCACATTTTGAATTATAAACATCTTTGGTCCAATAAAAACAGCCTTTGCAGAAAAGTGATGCATCTTTGTAAAAAAATTCCGTTTTTGATATAAATTCAGCCGGCTCATCCGTACTCCCTGTATTGCCGTTTTGACCGGAACCGGGAGGATTTATAATACTTTTGAAGATAACGTATAATTTTTTGTTGAAATTTCCTTCATCAACAAGTCTGCTTGAAGTGCAAATCAGCCGGTTGTTATCCTCATCAACGATAATTTCCCCTTCATGCGGCATTGACGGAGTTTCTGCATTATTGCAGCTGTATTCCATCTTTCTTGTAATAATGCCGTCGGCTTCGATTTTTTCACTGCCGGGGAGCAGCTGCCAGTTTTCAAAATGACATGAGCCGTAAAGTTTGATTTCAAAAACAAATTCGTTTTCCGTTGTTTTGATTTCCGCATTGTCAAGCACCAGCTCTTTGTGCAGTTCAAAAGTATTCTGCCCGCCGCCGCCGATTTTAAGCGGTTCTCCATTTTTTCCTGCCCATACTTCTGCCTCATATCGTGCCTGCTCTGCAGTTTCTGCATCGCTGCGTATGCGGAAAAAACTTTCTCCGGCAATGCTTCCGTCACTGTTGAGCGTGTGCCGGAAATAAATACATCGCATTTCTCTGATCATAAATCACCTCCGTTTTGTATTTTTATCAGACGTTTCAAAGGTCAAAAACCTTTAATTATGTGATATTTGTCAACTTTTACTTGAAAAATCAGAAAAATGGTGTATATTACAAAACCATACAAAATTTTTACAGGAGAAATTATTATGTTCAGTGCATCTGATTTGAGAAAAGGTTTGAAAATCGAGATCGACGGTCAGCCGTGGATCATCACCGAATTTGACTTTTGCAAACCCGGTAAAGGCACAGCTCTTTACCGCTGCAAAATGAAAAACCTCGTTACCGGTGCCGGTATGGAAAAAACCTATCGCCCCACCGATAAAATCGAAAAACCCGATTTGGAAGAACGTGAACTTTTCTATTCCTACAATGACGGTCACAATTACGTTTTCAGCGATCCCGATACCTACGAAGAAATGCAGGTCTCTCCCGAGTTCCTCGGTAACAACATTTACTTCCTCATCGAAGAAGCAACCTGCAAATTCACCCTTTTCAACGGTGAGCCCATCGAAATTATTCTGCCGACTTTCATCGAAAAAGAAATCGTTGAAACTGAACCCGCTGTCCGCGGCGATACTGCAACTAACGTTACCAAACCTGCAAAAATCGACAACGGTTATGAAATCCAGGTTCCTCTGTTCATCAATCAGGGCGACTTGGTAAAAATCGATACCCGTACCGGTGAATACGCTGAACGTGTATCCAAAAAATAATGCCCCCCCCAACGGGAATGCGGTTCCCCTCCTGCGTTTATACGCTCCGCATTCCCTTTACGGAAATCCGGCTTGCCGGATTTCCGTTTTTTATTGAGTCCGGGATTTTAAATTACCGGACAGTCTTGAAAATAGTGGCGGCGATCTGGAGCAGGAGCGTTTTCGGGTGTTACTCTACGAGTAGCACCGCTCAAACTACCTGTTCCATCTCATCCACCGCTATTTTCAATCCAAGTCCGGATACTTTAAAATCCCGGACTCTTGGGGCAATTTTTCAGTACAGTTGACGGTTGTTTGGCAAATAAAATAGGCGGCGATTTGGAACAGGAGCGTTTTCGGGTGTTACTCTACGAGTAGCACCGCTCAAACTACCTGTCCCATCTCATCCGTCGCTATTTTCAATCCAAGTCCGGATACTTTAAAATCCCGGACTCTTGAGTCAGTTTTTCAGTACAGTTGACGGTTGTTTGGCAAATAAAATAGACGGCGATCTGGAGCAGGAGCGTTTTCGGGTGTTACTCTATGAGTAGCATCGCTCAAACTACCTGTTCCATCTCATCCGTTGTGTTCAATTTAATCTTTTATATTTTCATGATATTTTCGCTTTGTATTTTTTTGTTTCGCAAAAAAATGCGAAGCGTTACACAGGAGTTTTTTGAAAGAAGGGGAGGTGCAGGAGGGGAAGAAAACTTTTTTGCAAAAAAGTTTTCTTCCCCTCCTGCAATACCATTTACGAAAGGAGAAAAAATGCCGCAGTATTTGATTTTGATATTATTTTCGGCGATGTCGCTTGGCATATATGATGTATGCAAGAAGGCGGCAGTGCGTGACAATTCTGTTATGCCTGCGTTATTTCTGTCTAATTTATCGGGGACGTTATTTTTTGTATTGATTGCGTTGATTCAGGGTAAATTTATTGAATATGCGACAGATTTTGACGGTGTGCGGCAATTTATTCTGATATTTTTCAAGGCGTGTCTGGTTGGAATGAGCTGGATATGTGTATATTATGCCATGCGGGAGCTGCCGATTTCGATTGCGTCGCCGATACGGGCGACTGCTCCGTTGTGGACATTTATCGGCAGTCTGGTGATATTTCATGAGATTCCGACATTGATACAGGGCTTGGCGATGCTGATCATATTTACCGGATACTATCTTTTTTCAGTGATTGGCAAGCTTGAGGGGATAAACTTTACAAAGCACAAAGGCATACGTCTGATAATGCTTGGTACTCTGCTTGGTTCAGCGTCGGCATTATACGATAAATATCTGCTGGGTGTGGTTCAGATACCGAGAAATACGCTGCAGTTTTATTTTTCTGTTGATCTTGTTTTTGTATTGGGAATTGCTTATGCGATACGTTATTTCCTTTTCAAAAACAGGCGTCCGTTTGAGTGGCGATGGTCGATAGCCATGACAGGAATACTGTTGATTGTTGCGGATTATCTTTATTTTTATGCGGTAAGTTTGCCGGGGACGCAGATAGCAATTCTTTCTCTGATACGCCGCAGCAGTTGTATAATTACATTTCTTGTTGGATTTTCATATTTCAAAGACGTCAATTTCAAAGTTAAAATCGCCTCTTTGCTGCTGATTTTTGCCGGCGTTGTGCTGCTGGCACTTTTTAAATAAACAGCAGCGGAGCAAAAGTCATTTTGTCATTGAAAAATAAATAAAATATGCTATATTATATAATGATATTTTTATCATTCAATATTTCATATAAAAGGAGATGAAAAATGGCTGATTTGAAAGAACTTGCACTTGCCTATCACAGTGAAGGCAAACCCGGAAAAATTACTGTCGTTTCAAGTAAGGAATGCCGCACTCAGCAGGATTTGGCTCTTGCTTACACTCCCGGTGTCGCAATTCCCTGTCTTGAAATCGAAAAATCCCCCGAAAAAGTCTGGGATTACACCTCTAAAGGCAATCTCGTCGCTGTTGTAAGTGACGGTACCGCCGTTCTCGGTCTCGGCAATATCGGTGCTGAAGCAGGTATCCCTGTTATGGAGGGCAAATCAGTCCTTTTCAAGCGTTTCGCAGACATCGACTCCGTACCTCTCTGCATCTCCAAAGTCGCCAATGAAAAAGGCCGCACCGATGCCGCCAAACTGATTGAAACTGTTGAACGTCTGGAGCCCTGTTTCGGCGGTATCAATCTGGAAGACATCGGTGCTCCTGCCTGTTTTGAAGTTGAAAAAACTCTCAAAGCCAAAATGAATATTCCTGTTTTTCACGATGATCAGCATGGTACAGCAATCATCTCTTTTGCCGCTATCATCAACGGTTTGAAAATTGTCGGCAAAAAGATTGAAGATTGCCGCTTTGTTGTCAATGGAGCCGGTGCCGCCGGTATTTCATGCAGTGAGTTTTATATCACCGGCGGAGCCAAACGTGAAAATTTCATTATGTGCGACTCCAAAGGCGTCATTCATACCGGCCGTACTGATTTGAATGAACAGAAAAAACGCTTTGCTGTTGAAACTGAAATGCGTACTCTCGCTGATGCAATGAAAGGTGCCGATATTTTCCTCGGATTTTCCGCCCCGAACTGCGTCACTGCAGAAATGGTCAAGTCAATGAACAAAGGGGCAATCATTTTCGCTATGGCCAACCCCGTTCCCGAAATCATGCCTGATATCGCCATTGAAGCCGGAGCCGCCGTCGTCGGAACCGGACGCAGTGACTTTGCCAACCAGATCAACAACGTTCTCGGGTTCCCCGGTATTTTCCGCGGAGCATTGGATGTCCGTGCAACCGATATCAATGAGGAAATGAAACTTGCCGCTTCTGAAGCACTGGCTGAACTTGCCGCTGAAAAAATCGATGATGAAGTCAAAAAAGACCTTGCCATCGCTTATCCCAAAGATACCGAAGTTGGAATGTTTGATGCTGAATGTCCCTTGTCAACCAATTATGTCATTCCCAAACCCTTTGACATCCGCGTAGTTCCCCGCGTCGCCCGCAAAGTTGCTGCCGCCGCTATGAAAACCGGTGTCGCACGCATTGTTATCGACGACCTTGATGCTTATGAAAAGAGCGTCCGTCTGCGTGTCAAAAAATCACAGGAGAAATAATAATGCGTATGTCGTTTTCCCGTCCGGAGAAAAAAATAATTTCTCCGGATTTTGAATTGACTCTGCGTGCAGGGGAGGGTGAATTTGCCTCAATGTCGCTTCCCGGTACATTGTCATTGTCAATGGGAGGACTTGAATGCAATACTTTCGGCGAAGACGGTTGTCTGATCAATAAGTTCAAAGTTCATAATCAGATCGACTGTTTCGGTGCTGAAGCTGAAATTTTTCAAACCATTCCGTTCGGAACAGAGTTCAAAGTTCAACGCCGATTTGAATGTGCCTCAAATTTTATGCGTATGACTCTGGATGTCGATCCGGGCAAAGGTGCAATCGAAGAATTGAAACTGGAAGATATTATTTTTGAGGGCGACCTTGAAAGTGTGAAAATTTTCAGCATCGACGGCAGAGAACTGATATTGAAAAAATCAGAACTTGCCGCTGAAAATGAAGTTTTTTATGAATCGTCAATGCCTCCATGTGCAGTTCAGATAATTGACAAAACAGGTGCTGTTGCCGAATTCGGCTGCGGCAATGATCTGTGGCGTCACCGTACAGTTGAACTTTATGCCGGGTGCCGGGCGGAATTCAAAGTTTCCGGCAATCAGGAGCGGATCGTTTTCAGCCGTGTGCCGTTGAAGTTCGCCCCGGAAAACGCTATGCCAAAACGTTCGTTCCGCTTCAAATATTACGTTGCATTTGCAGATAAAGCCATTGCCGATATGACAGCGGAAAAAGTTATGGATGTTGAGGGCTGTATGAGTTCTCCTGCTGTACGCCGCAGTCTGCGTGATATTTTGCGTAAATTCAACGGCGGGTCATTGATGCTCAATGCTGCAAATTTCCTCTGCTTTGATGCCGGACATCTGGAACGTCCCGGCAAAGAGGAACTGGTGCATTGGAGCGTTGAAGACTTTTTTGAACTCATGCTCTGGGGCAGTAAAATGTTTGCAAAAAATGGAGCAAAGTTATTATTTGGAAGTCAGAAAAATGAAGTTTTCAGAGAACTTTGTGCCATGCAGGTATGTGAAAATTTGTTGAAAAATGATTTAAATACGGAGGAATAAAATGTTTAACGATTGGCAGACTGCAAGTGCAATGCAGCTTATAGAAGTCAAAAACTCTTTGGGAGAAGCAATGATTTCCACAATGGGAGCTCATGTGCTTTCATATAAAAAAGCAAATTCAGAAGATATTTTGTGGGTCAGTGATAAAAGTTATATGGAATTCGGCAAGCCTATCCGCGGCGGAGTTCCGGTTTGCTGGCCCTGGTTCGGACCGCATCCTGATAAGGAACGCAAACTTCCGTCACACGGACTCGGCCGTATTGCAGTCTGGGATGTTATTGAGAAAAGTGAATGTGCAGACGGATCAAGCAAAATCGTTTTAAGTCTGCCGGGCAAACGTCTGCCGGATGAATTCAGTGCATTGGATGCTGAACTTGAAATCATCGTCGGTTCCAGCTTGAAAATGAATCTCAAAACCACAAATAACGGCGAAAAAGATTTCAATCTGACACAGGCATTGCATACATATTTTAATGTAACTGATTGTGAAAAACTCCACGTTGAGGGCTTGGGTAATACCGCCTATATCGACAAAGTTGATAACGGCGCAGAGAAAATGCAGAGCGGTGATGTCCGTATTGATCAGGAAGTCGATCGTATTTATATGGATACAACTGCAGCTTGCACTCTGGTTGATGAGGTTTCAAACCGCAAAGTTGAAATCAGTAAAAGCGGCAGTAATTCGACAGTTGTCTGGAATCCGTGGGTAAAAAAATCGATTGCCATGCCTGACTTCGGAGATGAAGAATACCATACCATGATCTGCGTTGAAACCGTCAATGCGGGCAAAGATGTTATTGTGCTGAAAAAAGGCGAAAGCCATACACTTGCAATGGAAATTACCGAAAAATAAGGCATATCAAAAGATGAATTACGCCATCTTGTTAAAAACAGTTACTCTTCTTATATTGTCCAATGTATTTATGACCTTTGCCTGGTACGGACATTTGAAGAATTGGGGGAGCAAGCCGCTTCTATTCGTAGTTGTGATGAGCTGGGGGATAGCATTTTTTGAATATCTGCTGCAGGTTCCGGCGAATCGCATTGGACATAACTGTCTGGAGTTGAGTCAGTTAAAAATAATGCAGGAAGTAATAAGTTTGAGTATATTCTCATTATACGCGATATTTTATGCCAAAGAGCATCTGAGTTGGAATTATCTGTGGGCCGGATTGTGTATATTGGGAGCTGTTTTCTTTATCTTCCGCCGATAAAATTGAAAAAAAGTCCAAAAAACTATAAAAAAGACTTGTAAAAACGAAATAACATAGTATATTAATAAATACTTGTTACCGCGGAGGAGTGGTCGAGTGGTCGAAGGCGCAACATTGGAAATGTTGTGTACGGGCAACTGTACCGTGGGTTCGAATCCCACCTCCTCCGCCATTTTTGTGCTTAAATTGCGGAAAAAGGTGCCGTTTGGTACCGTTTTTATTTTATATGGTCCTTAAAACAAGTAATTTCAGCTATATCCGGGAATAGATTATGGAAAATGATATGGCTATTCAAAAAATCAAACTCAAGACCGGTACTGTTTATCAGAAAGAAGAAAACGGTATCTACTATTTCCGTTATCAGGTAAATGGCGCAAGAAAAGCAATCAGTCTTAAAACACGCAACAAACAGCAGGCTATTAAAGAAGCGGAAAAACATATTCCTCTCATTCAGGCAACATCATCAGAAGTTATTGCTGCTCACGTTCAACATGCACGCAATCTGGTAAAACAGGAAAAAAATCTGTTGCTTTCGCAAGCATGGGAAATTTATGAAAAAAGTCCGGAACGTGCAACTCCTGATACTGTCAGTGAAGCGTTGGCGTATAAATCAACTTTTGCTGAATTTGTATCTTGGGTCAATAATCCTGCTGCATTCATGCGGGATATCACGGAAGAAACTGCTATGCGTTATGCTGATTATATGCGTAAAAAAAATATTGCAGTTTCAACTCACAACCGTAAACTGAAACGTATTCGGCGAGTATTTAAAGTTCTTAAAGAATATTGTTCTGAAAATAATCCGTTTCAATCCGCTGTACTTTTCCGTAAAGAACGTGAGGAACGCGAGCAGGACGTTCACCGTTTATCTTTCACCAGGGAACAGGAACAGCAGTTGCGGGATGTGCTTGCCGATGATAAATACAAGGTCATGAATAAATCTGAAGTGCGGGTAATTTATTATCTCGGAATGTTTACAGGTCAACGCTTAAAAGACTGCGTTTTGCTGCGTTGGAGTAAAATAAATTTGGAAATGAACCGCATCTGGGTTAAGCAGTTCAAAACCGGCAAGGAAGTTACTATCCCTATTGCTCCATCGTTACGGGAGGTATTACTTGAGGCTATGGAATGGAAGAAAAGCGATTTGGATTATGTGTGTCCTAATGTTGCAATTCGTTACAACAAAACCAATGCACTTGGCAAAAACGTTGGCAATAATCTGGTAAATATTGATATGCTGCGAGTAATCCGTTGGATCGGACTTGAACCATCAGTTGCAGTCCCGGGACGTGATAAAAAAGTGACAGTTTACGGCTTTCATTCATTACGGCACTCTTTCGCCTCATATTGTGCGGAGGCGGAAGTAGCACAGGCGACGGTGGTATCAATTCTCGGTGCAGATTCTGAAATTGTTACCAAATATTATACTCACGTAGGGGATGAAGCTCAACGACAGGCAGTTGCAGCAGTTTCTGGGGTAAATCTTCCATCAACGGCACAAAGAAAAATAGATGAAGCGTTGGCTCTTATCAATAATTCAACTGTTTCAAGCGATGAAGTTTTAATGCAAGTTAAAGCTATTTTGGAAAAATAATATGAATCCCGATATTCCCATAAAAAGGAATATCGGGATTATTTATATCATTTATTTTTTTCTTTTGCCTTCTTGAGTCGTTCAGAATAAGCACTTTTCTGCAAGCCGAGCATATCGAAAATCGCATTACGATCATACTTGCACTTTCTATAGTCATTTACAATTTGCAACAGCTCATAATTTTCATCAATGTCGTCAACAATATACCATTGTTTTTTTTCAGAATTGAATTTTATTTTAAATGGTGTCTTCTGGGCATTTCCCATAACTCCTCGTGGAGCTTCATATTTTAAAACACGGGATTGTTCAGTTAAATCAGCTTCCGGTTCTGTTTCATCACAACTTAAATTCAATGTCATGTAAAACGAATCCATTTTACTTTGGAATCCGCGTACTTCATTTTCAGAATTGGCATGATGTACGATTAGAATTGCAATATTCGTATCACGGAGCTTGTTTATCAAAGTTTTGAAATTTGCGGGGGTCTGGGGTGTTTCATTCCTGATAAATGCAGTATAAGTATCAATTATCAGCAAATCAACTGCTTTACCGGGCGTACCTTTATTCTGTTTTGCATCTTCCAGCATATCAAGAAGTTTTTGATGATTCTCCGGTGCAGAAAAGTCAATATTTTCCATAGAACAGTCTCGCATTATCAGATTGTTTCTGCATTCCTGTTCTTTTCCTTTGGGAAAATATCCATTCTGAAATGAAGCCTTTTTAGTTTCCATCTCATTTTTATTTTCAAAATCAAGATACAACACTTTATGAATCTTGTCAGGTACAGCCCACCATTTTTCTTTAAGCAGCGGTACAGGTCTGCTTGAATATCCGGCAGCAGCTGTACGGGCAGCAATACTGTATGCAAGGTTACTTTTTCCTGCTTTCGGCGCGGCATAAAGCATAGCAACTTCACCCCGAACTAAAAAAGGCCGCATGATATAATCTATCGGTTTGGGCTTGGAAAAATTTTCTTCTGCAATACGTTTTTCTTCCTGCGGGACATCCGATTTCAGCCACCATTTATCCGGCAAGCGGTTCAATTCTTTTTCTGCCGCTTGAAAAAAATCATCTATTTCGTCTTCATATTCCAATATCCGCAAATCTGACAGATTTACTTGCGGAGGATTTTCCTGATATATTTTCAATATATCATCAACATTATCAAAACCACGCATCCGCTGACTGGAATATTGGATCGGTATAATTAGAAGCTTGGATTCCAATTCAATATTTTCAGACAGAAATTCGGCTAATTCCTGTGCTTTCAATGCGGCAGTTTCCAGAGTAATTCCGGAGTGATTCGACACCAATACAAACAACTCTTTATCCTGAAGCGGACTCCAATCAATTTGGTCGTATTTTCCAGGAGAACAAATAAAACTGGTAAAAACGATTTCGGATGAATCAACATTTTTCTGATTTGTGTCTGCCAATTCAATGCTGTCACATAAAATCACTGTTCTGCACTCTGGCTTTAACAGCAAATCCAAATTGTATAATGGTGTTTTTTCTGCCGGATATGGAACACAAAAAATTTGACTCTTTATGCAGTTATTGCGAAGCCATGTTGTCAACGGCAGAAGAATTTTACATTGACTTTCCGTGTCATAGAACTTTATTACATTCATGATAGTTTCGCCATATTCATTATGAAACGGAAAAACCTGACAATACCAGTTATCATAATAACGCTTGGGCAATGCAAATTCATCTTGAGTCGCATGTTGACAAGGAATTAAAAATTGA
>JAFVUZ010000125.1 GCA_017502435.1 Lentisphaeria bacterium | reverse complement strand
TTGTAATAAACAAATTGTAATTGCTTTTATTAGGATAATAAAAGCAATTACGGTAAAAGTTTTTGGAAAATGGGGTGTGGGGAAAAGAACCTTTTTTCAAAAAGGTTTTTTCCCCACAAAACAGTTTTGCAACAGCCCCATTTTTATAACGGTCAAATTACTGCTGACCGTTTTCAAAATAATCAATGACGTCTTGCGGCATCGGGGGGATTTCCTGCGGCATATTGCCGTTACGCATTGAGTAGTGCCCCATTACACCGGCGGCAACGGAGTTGCGGGCGGCAATCGGTGAGACATTTGGTTTTTTGCCGGCAGTGACAAAAGCCAGAAATGCATCGACAATATCGGGGTCGGCTCCGCCGTGGGAACCTGCTTTCGGTTTCAGATGGTAGATGATATCGGGTGTTTCACGCGGACCGCGGCGAGTCCAGACATGAACATAGCAGTTGTCGTAGTCGCCGATATTTTCGATTCTGCCTTTGGTGCCGATAAAAGTATAGTTGCGTTCGGCATCGGGGGTGTAATGGCACTGCATATAAGTCATCTGGGCTCCGTTTTCCAGCTGCATCATGACCATATTGTGGTCTTCGACATCGATCACGGGCGAAAATCCGCTCTGTTCCAGCGGGGGATATTGTTCGATGTTCCAGACTGCACAGCCGGGAGTTGAATCATCACGGCGGGCACATTTGTCATAAACCGAAAGCATTCCCATACCGACGACGCGTTTTGTGTAACTACCCATGAGCCAATGCATTACGTCGATGTCGTGGGCTCCTTTCTGGAGCAGCAGGCCGCAGGTGTTTTTTTGTTCAGAGTGCCAGTCGCGGAAGTATGCATCGCCGCCGTATCCGACAAAGTGGCGGCACCATCCGCACTGGATATCACCGATCATACCGGAGTCGATGACCTCTTTCATTTTGAGGACGACGGGGAAGTAACGCATATTGTGACCGATGTAAAGTTTTGATTTGGTACGCATGGCGGTTTTGAGGATACGGTCGCATCCTTCAATGGTAATAGCCATCGGTTTTTCAAGGTAAATATGCTTGCCTGATTCGAGAGCGGCGACAGCCATTTCTTCATGGAGGAAATCTGGAGTTGTGATAAAGACCATATCGATATCTTTGTCTGTCAGCAAAGTTTTATAATCATCATAAATGATTGCGTCGGGGTATTTTTCTTTGAATTTCCTGTTTGCTTCGGGATTTATGTCTGTTCCTGCATAGATTATAAATCCGTTTTCGGGTTTATGAGCATTATCTGCGACATATGCTCTGCCGCCGGTACCGATGAGACCGATTTTGTAGGTTTTTTTTTCAGCCATGATAAAAATTCTCCTTTTTTTGAATAAGAGTTGACTTTTTATATTTAATGTAGTAAATTAAAACGAAAAAACAAGTATGAAAAATAATTTATTGCAAAAAATAGATGTAATATAGATAAAAAATGATGTGGAAAATTTAAATGAATAACAAACAATTTCCTTTTAAAATGCTGTATGCAATGGAAACAGGGGCAACTGAAAATGATGTGAGACTGGAGATCAAAAATTATCAGCATTATATGTTTGAATATGTTGCAGAAGGGGCGGGTTTTGTTGAATGCGGCAGAGATAAATATTATTGTCCGGAAAGTTCAGTATATTTTTTTCAACCCGGCGGAGATTATCTGTATTACCACGATGCAGAACGTCCGTGGCGTAAAATATATGTGATTTTTGAGGGGGCATTTGCCGATGCGATGGCTCAATCGTATGATTTGAAGGATAAAATATTTTTCCCGGAACAGCAGAAATGCCTGCCGTATTTCCGTGAACTTCTGCATTTGAAATATAATTCTCATGAAAAAGCTTCGGTTCTGGTTCATCATATTTTCAATCAGCTGACACAGGATCAAGAGTCCGAAGAGCGTGTTTCCTCGGTGATACATATTCTTAAAACTGAAATAGAATTGTCGGTCAACAGAAAATTCATACTTAAAGATTTTGCTGCAAAACGCGGTGTCAGCACCACCAGTCTCATTGGCAAATTCAAGGAGCATTATCAATGCACTCCCTATGAATATATGCTTCAATGCAAACTTAATTCTGCCGGAAATATGCTCAAATACACAAAATTGTCGATAAAAGAGATTGCCTCTATGCTTGATTTCAATGACCAGTATTATTTTTCTAATCTTTTCAAACAGCGTAACGGAGTTTCGCCGAAAAAGTTCAGAGAAATGCGGTAAAATGTATAGCAAAAGGAGCTTTTTTTAAAGTCATTATCTTTTTATCATACAAAGACTTGACATTTTTTTATAAGATGCTATATTATTTATTATGATAAGTGCCAATGTAGCTCAGTCGGTAGAGCAATTCACTCGTAATGAATAGGTCAGGAGTTCGATTCTCCTCATTGGCTCCATATATGAATTTTCAACAAGGATTTTATGTTTAAAAAACTGAAAAGAGCCTGGCAGCGTTGGCGGCTTGACCGCAGCTTCAGAAAAAAAGGTATCGTCGGTAAAAACCGTAAAGTTGAGGACAGTGCTATTGCTGCTGCCGCTGATAAGTCCCGTGCATTGGGGCTTTTTTTGCTTTTTTTGCTGTGGGCAGTAGGTGCTTTGTTTCTGACTTTTCCCTGCAAAAGTGCAGTGGAAAACAATTTTATCATTGGAGAACCTGCACCCAAAAGTGTTTTTTCTGAAATTCCTTTCTCCTATGTCAGTGAACTTAAAACATCCATTGCAAGAGATGCCGCACGCAAAAATTCTCCTGATTTTTATCTGATTGACACAGAGAGTACGAAGGAAATACGGGAGCGTTTCCATAATTTCTTCCAGGAAGTTACCAAGCGTTATGCCGCAGAAAAACAAAAACGCGAGGACGGTCAGAAAGAAGCAACGCTTAAATATGTTCCTTCCGTATCGGTTCCTTTCAGTGCTGAAGTTGCGGCATTGCCGGTTGAGGATTTTGTTATTTTCAGTAATCTTTTTGCGGACGAGGCGACATGGCAGGATTTTATTCAGGAGCGTGATAAATTGATTTCTTCCGGTGTTTTCAGTCCGGATGTGAAAAATCAGAAGACCGCCGGGAAAAAAGTTGTCATAGTTGATCTTGCCGGACGTCAGCATAATCCGCGGCCGGTGGATGATATCCCGAGCGTGGAAAAAGCGGCGAAAATACTCAATGACAAAATTTCCGGCCGACTTTCAACACAGCGTATTTTCATGCAGCTTTTCGGGTCAAAAGGAAATCTTGTTTTTGACAGTGAAAGTTCAAGCTACGCAGTTAAAAAAGCCGTTGCATCTGTGCAGGATGTCGTTATCGACGTAAAACAGTACACTCCGATCATTACTAAGAAAACCGTGATAGATGAGGAACTGCTCGAAAAATATAATGCTTATATGCGGAAACAGCAGGAGTTTCATATTGATATTGAAACACTGCTTAAAAATATTTTCACCAGTTTGATAATGGTGGTTTTTGTCGGATTTTATATATATCACATTCATCCTGAAATCCTGCGGAGCAACAGGAGAGTGGCTCTGCTCGGTTTTGTTACTATTTTTTCATTATTCATAAATTATGCCGCATTGAGATTGTACATGGCAGGCGGTGCATATTTCAATCTGCCGCAGCAGTATCTGCTCTATTTTTCGCCATACACACTGGCATCGGTGATTCTGGCAGTAACGCTGGGATTCAGGGTTGCATTGTATATCGGATTTTTTGTTGCATCGCTGCTGGCATTGATGAATGGCGGCGGTTTTGAATTTGCATTTATGAGTATGGTTTCGTGTTCGCTTTCGGCATTGGCGGTCAGAAATGCGGCGAATTACCGTGCATTTTTCTTCTGGACACTGCTGCCGGTTTCGCTGATTGGATTTGTTTGTTTTCTGCCTAATCTGCAGTCGGGAAAAATTTTGGAAACGGTTATTTTCGGCCTTGGCGTGGCATTTACGAATGGATTTATAACTTCGATTGCGGCTTTGATGATAATCTTTTTCCTCGAATTGGTTTTCAATGTAACTACCAATATGTCGTTGCTGCTGTTGATTGAAAATCATCATCTGCTGGAACGTTTGAAGCGTGAGGCTCCGGGAACATTTTTTCACTGCATGATGGTCGCCACTCTGGCTGAAGATGCCGCAAAAGCAATCGGATGCAATGCCATCCGTGCCAAGTGCGGAGCATTGTATCATGACATCGGTAAACTCTCAAAGCCGCAGTATTTTACTGAAAACAACCTCGAAAATGACAATCAGCATACCGATTTGAACCCGCAGGTCAGCAGTATTATTATCCGCGACCATGTCAAAGAAGGTCTGCTGCTGGCCAAAAAATATAAACTCAACCGCGTCATCCGTAATGCTATTGAACAGCATCACGGCAAC
The DNA here is from genome assembly GCA_017502435.1 of Lentisphaeria bacterium. GTDB lineage: Bacteria > Verrucomicrobiota > Lentisphaeria > Victivallales > Victivallaceae > RGIG5270. The sequence goes on along the minus strand of JAFVUZ010000125.1, from coordinate 16,592 downwards.
GACCTGGTGCATTATTTCTATAACCGTGCTATGCATGAAAACAAAAACGGTTCGCAGGTCGATGAAGGACAATTCCGCTATCAGGGCGATCTGCCGCAGGAAAAAGAGATGGTTATTATCAGTCTTGCCGATGCCTGTGAAGCCGCCGTCCGTTCGCTTGAAAAACCAACTGTTCAGAGAATTGAAAGCATGGTCGATGAGATTTTCAAGAAACGCTTCCGCGACAATCAGCTCAATAAAGCCCAGATAACCCTTAATGAACTTCATAAAGTGAGAGAAAGTTTTGTGACCAATCTGATCAGTATGCGTCATGGACGTATTGCATATCATAAAGACGAAAACAACGGAAATGAAGATGAAAACGACTTATTCGTGGCAGCTGCCAAAGAGCAGCATCAGGCCGAATCCGGCAAAAATTAAAAAATTTGTTCAGGATGCCGCCGCACTTGCACCTCTGCCGGTGGAATCCGATTGGATATTGAACATTATTTTTATGGATGATGAGGCAATGGCAGATGCGAATGCAGAGTATGTCGGACATGAGGGGACGACTGATGTGATAACCTTCAGTTATCTTGATGATATGGAAAGTCTGTTCCCCGGCGACATAGGGTTGGAACTTTTTGTCTGTGCGGATGTGGCACAGAGAGTTGGAGAAAGGAGAAAAGACAGTTTTTTTGAACGTGAGATCGCCCTTTATATCGTTCACGGCATCTTGCACGCTGCAGGTTATGATGATTTGTGTCCTGCGGACCGCCGCAAAATGCGTTATCATGAACGGCGGTTATTGACAAAATTGGCTGAAAAATATGATTTTTTTGATTTTTTTCAAAAAAAATGACAAAAAATTGCACTTATAATTTGTCTTTTTGAAAAAATGGTGATATTTTCTTTAGGTTATGGCAAAAAATAACGTTATATATATAAAAAAGAAGGAATGATAATGAGTAGTAAAAGTGAAATCCGCTCGATCATCGACGGCTCAAAACTGCTGGTGAAACTGGCAATGTTCGGGGCTGTGCTCGCTTTCGCACTCGCACTCGCAGGTCTTCTGGTGGGTGTCGGGAGTGATACTTTTGTTCAATCCGACATTTTTGCAATCGGTATTCTGCCGTATATGGCGGCACTGCTGTTTGCACTCGGTGCGGTTTTTTACGGTATGTTTCAGCGTGCCGCAGCTCAGGAGGAGGAGGAAAAACTGCTGCTGATGAAACGCAAGGACAATGTCGGAATCCTCAATGTCGAGGAAGATGTCCGCTTCACAGCCGGAAGAACGTTTGAAAATTACAAAAAATATGCCCCTTATGTTTTGAGTGTGCTCGGTGTATTGTTGATAGGGGTGATGCTTTTTTACTTTTACCGTGAATGGCACATCGTCAAACCAGCTTCACTGGTAAATGATGCCTCTCTGGTTAAAAAAGTCACCCATGCCACACCGGTTCAGGTGGTGGTGATTTCAGTTATTTTCATGCTGGTAAGCATTTTTGCAGGAGCATTTTTCACCGGACAGGCCCGCGGAAGTATTTTCCGTTATCTGCGTCCGGTCGGGGCCTATCTTGTGATGGGTTTTGTTGTAATGCTGCTGGCGGCATTGAATGCAGTTTTTGTCAATCTGCATATTCTCGAATGGTTCGGCGATGTTATGCGAAATGTTGTCTGGGGATGTTTTGCATTGCTCGGATTTGAACTTGTCGTTAATTTTGTAATTGAATTTTACCGCCCCCGTTCAATGGAGGAGAGCCGTCCGATTTTTGAAAGCAAACTGCTTTCGATTTTTACTGAACCCGGCGGTGTAATGCGTAATATTGCCGATACTCTGGACTATCAGTTCGGCTTTAAAGTTTCCGGGACCTGGATTTACAGTTTTATTGAAAAAGCACTTTTTCCGCTTATTATTGTATGGGCTTTGATACTCTGGGGATTTACTTCCATCCATCTGGTCAAAATCGGAGAAGTCGGTGTCCGTGAGGAATTCGGCAAAATTTTGAGCCGGGAACTTCTTGAACCCGGAATCTATTTCAGCAAGCCCTGGCCCTTCGGCACCATCCGCTGTTTCTCCTGTATGCAACTCAAACAGATCTATGTCGGCGAAGACCCCACCGCCCACGAACATGAAGAGGAGGAAGAAGAGGAAGATGACGGCCACGGTCACAGCCACGGCGAAAAGAAAAAGCCCAAACGCCCCAAAGGCCCAATGTATATTATCAATTGGACCGAAAGTCACAGCCACAATGACGATGCCGGTGAATATTTCCTGATCGCCAACAATGCAGGCTCATCCGGAAAAGGTTCAAATAACGCAATCGATATGGTCGCTTTCTCCATGCCGGTACAGTACCGCATCCGCAGAGACGGTATTTTTGATTATGCCTATTTGAACAGCAATCCTGAACAGTCAATCAAACGTATCAGTCAGGAAGAGACCGTCAAATATCTTGCTTCTGCAACTTTGAACCGTGTTATGGCAACCGGCCGCAAGGATTTGGAAAATACTATCAAGAACCGTATTCAAAAAAGAGTCGATCAGGAAAAACTCGGTGTTGAAATCATCACCGTCAATTTGGCAGGACTTCATCCTCCGGTCAAAAATAATACTTCAAAATCTTTCCACGACGCTCAAATCGCCAAAGAACAGGCACGTTCAGCCGTCCTGAGTGCCGAAGTTTACCGCGACAAACTTATTCCCGAAGCAGAAATCAATGCTTTGCGTATCAAATCCGAAGCTCAGTCTTATGAAACCAGCACAACCAAAATCGCTTCTGCAGAAAGTGAACGTTTCCTGACTCAGCTCAAATCTTACCAGATCATGCCGGGAATGTTCAAACTGCGTACTTATCTTGAATTTCTGGAAACAGACTGCACTGACATCCGCAAATTTATACTGAGTGCAGGTTTGAAAAATGAAGTTTATGAGTTGAATTTTGAAGAAAAAGGCGCTCTCGATCTCATCGATGTCGATCTGGATGCCCTCAGCAAATAAAAACAAATAATAATAAAATATATCGGAGGAAATTATGGCAAACAAAAGTAAATTTTTTGAACACTGGCCGACAGTATTTTTCGGTCTGATCGTGGGTGCGATCCTGCTGGTCGCTGTTTTCAGCTATCAGTTGAGCGAAACAGAAACCGCTGTCGTTACAACTCTCGGCCGCGTAGAACAGTACACCCCGGAACCCGGATTGCATTTCCGCTGGCCCTATCCCTTCCAGGAAGTTATCAAATTTGATGCACGCCGCCGCTGCTTTGAGGGTAATGAAGGCAAAATTGAAGAAACCCGTACCGCTGACGGTTCCAATATCATGGTCGGAATTTTTGTGATTTACAGCATTGATGATGCCGCTAAATTTTACGCTGAACTTGAAACCATTGCCAAAGCAGAAGATCTGCTCAACAGCCAGATGCGTTCAATCAAAAATGCTGCCTTCGGCAGATTCAAATTCAATGAACTTATCAATACCGATGTTTCCAAACTCAAACTCAACGAAATTGAAAAAATCCTGCAGCAGGAACTTGCCGCCAATACCGCACGTTTCGGTATCAAAATCCACAATGCCGGTATCAACGCACTCGGCGAACCTGCCAGCATTACTGAAGAAGTCCTGAAACGTATGGTCGAAGAACGCAAACTTGAAGCCCAGACTTACCTTTCAAGCGGCAACACCGAAGCCCAGAAAATCCGCATTGCCGCCGATGCTCAGAGCCGCACCATTATCACTAATGCTGAGGCCGAAGCCAAAGAAATCCGTGCTAAAGGTGATGCTGAAGCCGCAAAATATTATGCAGTTTTCAAAGAGAACCCCGAACTCGCTATTTTCCTGCGTAAACTTGACTCTCTCCGCAGAATCATGCGTACCAAAACCACTCTCGTTCTCGATACTGATGCCGCTCCCTTTGACTTGCTCAAGAGCAATTCTGACAACCTCCACAAAAAATAAGGTTTTGCCATGCAGGAAGATAAATTCAAAAATACAAACAATGCCACAGCTTATGAAAGCGGTATGAAGGCTTTGAGCAAAAGTCTTCAGATGGCTTTTGTAATACTGCTGCTGGTCATATTGTTTATGCTGGTCCGCTTCATCTCCTTCGGCGGTTATTTTGCCGTCAAGGCACAGGAAGCGGTTATCGTGCTTCAATTCGGTAAATTCAAAGAGGTTTATACCCGTGACTGGCACTGGTTTCTGCCTTATCCGGTCAACAGATTCATCCATATCAAAACCAGTCCGGAATATATGACTGTGGCTTTTACCTCCCGTGATGTGCAGATGATGCCGGGAGCACCGATCCCGCCGCTGGAAATCGGCAGAGACGGTTATACCCTCTCCGGCGATGGAAATATCCTCCATTCCAACTGGAAAATCGGGTACAGAGTCAATGACCCCCGCAAATTTTATGAAAACGTTTTGAGCAGCGGTGATGTCTCTGCAGAGGACGAAAACGTTACCGAAGGCGATGTTAAACTCGGTCTCCGCGGTCCCCGCACAATGCTTAAAAATATCTTCAAACGTGCAGTGATTCAGGTCAGTGCATCTTATAAAGTAGGAGATATTTATGATACTAAACGCAGTGTTTATGCTGATGCGGTCAAATCACTTTTCATCCGCATGGTCAATGACGCTGATCTCGGTCTCGTTGTCGATGATGTTGTGCTGAACTCAATCACTCCGCCGACCAAAACTGCTGCCGCTTTCAATGAAGTTGCAAGTGCAATGAACCACAAAGCCGCTCTTAAAAATCAGGCTGAGGAATACCGTACAACCGTCCTCAATGAAGCAGAAAAAGCCCGTTCCGGCATTATCGCTGATGCCGAAGCGTACCGCATAGCCGTCGTTTCAGGTATCAAATCAGAAAGTATTTACTTCCAGAGTATCGCCAAAGAATATCTTGCAAGTCCCCGCACTGTGCTGATGACTCTTTACAACAACACTCTTTCTGATGTCCTTTCCGCTCAGGAGGGCAAATACATCCTCGGAACTTCCGCTCCGCAACGTGAGGTCCGCCTCAAACTCAATCCTGAAGCCCCGAAACGTAAAAAACAGAATGTGGAGGAGAAGAAGTAAACATGGAACAGAATGTTAATATTGCAAATGACAGCAATGTCATGCACGAAAAAGATAAACTCAACCGTACAAAAATAAGTATCGCCTTTACTGTTGTAGGCGGTATTCTTATCATCAATTCATTTTTGCTGGACTGGTTTTTCCCCGCCCAGCCGATGCCTTCGACTTTCAGTGCCATTCTCGGTGCCGCAGTTCTGGCATTGCCGATTATTTTCACCGCTTTCAAAGATCTTTTTGTCGGTCAGGTCAGAATGAATGAACTTGTCGCTCTGGCGGTCATTGCCGCTATGGCTTCAGGCAAATTCCAGATGGCTGGCATTATTGCCTTTATTCTGCTGCTGGCGATCATTATTGAAAGCCGTACCGCTTCCGGAGCCCAGCGTTCCATTGAAGATCTGATCAAACTTACTCCGTCCAACGCATGGCTGCTCAAAGACGGTGTTGAAACTTCAGTCGATGTTACAGAACTTGCCATCGGCGATATTATCCGTGTCCGTCCCGGTGAAAATTTCCCCGTTGATGCAATCGTAATTTCCGGTGAAAGTACAGTAAATCAGGCATCGATTACCGGTGAATCAATTCCCGTTGAACGCGGTGAAGGCGATGAAGTTTATGCCGGTACTCAGAACCTGACCGGTGTGCTGGAACTTAAAGTCACCAAACTCGGTGAAGATACAACTCTCGGCAAAGTCAAGGAAATGATTCTTTCCGCTGAAAGTTCCAGAACTCCCATTATCCGTATCATTGACCGCTATGCAGGTTTTTATACTCCGACGATTCTGATGCTTGCAGGTGTGACATGGTTTGCCTCTCCTGAATCAGAGGCAATGGAGCGTGTTATTACTCTGCTGGTTATTGCCTGTCCGGTGGCGGTTGTGCTGGCAACTCCGACTGCCATTGTTGCGGCAGTTGCGGCGGCGGCACGACTTGGTATTTTCATTAAAAATATCAGCCATCTTGAACTTGCCGCCAGAATCGGAGCTTTTGTATTTGACAAAACCGGTACTCTGACTGACGGTCAGCTGTCTGTCGTCAAACTCAATCCTTTCGGAGATGTTTCACCTGCTGAACTTCTGCAGTTGGCGGCATCCGCCGACCGTTACAGCAATCACCCGACTGCATTGGCGCTGTTGAAAATTGCAGGTGAGGCCGGCATTGAACTCGATGAAGCTACTGATTTTCAGGAAGTTCCCGGCAAAGGTGTTTTCGCAACTGTAAACGGTGTCAAATGCATGGTTGGACGAATCAATTTCATCCGTGAACAGGAGGGCGTTTCCATTGTCGGACATGAAGAGTCGGAAAGTGACGGAATGAGTGTCGTTTATGTTGTCCGTGACAATATCGCAATCGGCTGGATCGGTTTCAAAGACAAACTCCGTGCAGAAGCACCGCAGATGCTTAATGATTTGCGTGAACTCGGAGTCCGTCATCTTGCCATGGTTACCGGTGACCGTCAGAGTGTTGCTGAAGCAGTTGCTTCTCAACTTTCACTTGACGAATTCCGCAGCGAATGTCTCCCCGAAGGCAAAGTCGAATATGTTGAAAATATCAAGAAACACATGAAAGTTGCCGTAGTCGGTGACGGTGTCAATGACGCTCCCGCTCTCTCTGCCGGTGATCTCGGTATCGCCATGGGGGCAATCGGCAGTGATGTTGCCATCAACAGTGCTTCTGTTGCGTTGATGACCAATGACTTGCGTCGTATTCCGATGCTTGTTTTCCTCTCTAAAAAATCCAAAATGGTCATTGCCCAGAATCTTACATTCGGTCTTCTGGTCGTTCTTATCGGTATGCTGCTTGCCGCATTCGGCAAAATGCCTCCGGTTTGGGCGGCTTTGCTTCATACATTGAGTTCTATTATTGTTATTTTCAACAGTGCCCGTCTGGTGCGTACCGGCGAAGAACTCACTTATAACGAAAAAACATCTAAAACAACGGAATGAAAAATATGGCTGATGTAAACACAGATACTCCCATCGTAAGTGCCATCGGACTGACCAAAGTCTTTAAAGATTTCTGGGGCCGTCCCAAGGCAAAAGCTGTCAATGATATTGACTTTGAAATCAAAAAAGGTGAAGTCATCGGCTTGCTCGGACCGAACGGTTCAGGCAAGTCAACTACTGTAAAAATGATTCTCGGTCTGCTTTATCCGACTGCCGGACAACTTTCCGTTCTCGGACGTTCTCCGCAGGCTGTCGAAAGTAAAAAAGAGATCGGTTATCTCCCCGAAGAATCATATCTTTACAAATATCTGACTGCAGAGGAAACACTTGACTTTTTCGGTTCACTTTTTGACTTGTCCAAAGAAGAACGTGAACGCCGCATCGAGCAGCTGCTTGATATGGTCGGAATGTCTCATGCACGCCGCCGCCGTGTCGGTGAGTTTTCAAAAGGTATGGCCCGCCGTATCGGTTTGGCTCAGGCAATGATCAACGACCCTGAATTTCTTATCCTTGACGAACCTACAAGCGGTCTTGACCCGCTCGGCTGCAAAGAGGTCAAAGATTTGATTCTCATGCTCAAAAAACGAGGCAAAACAGTCCTCGTCACCAGTCATTTGCTGAGCGATGTCGAAGATGTCTGCGACCGTGTCATTATTCTTTTCGGCGGCAAAATCCGTGCCCAGGGAACTATGAATGAACTGCTTACAGTTTCAGATTCAACCTGCATCACTATTCCGACTCTCAATCAGCCCGAAATGGAAAAACTTCTCGCAAATCTGCGTAAAGATGTTGCTGACGGTGAACTTTCTGTCAGTCATCCCCGCCGCAGTCTGGAGGAATACTTCCTCGATGTCATTTCCCAGGCCCGCAAGGAAAGCGTTGAAACTTCCGGAGCAGGTGCCGGCAAGATTGCCGAATATCTGAGTGCTGAAGATGACAAAGACAAAGTTCTTGATACCCTCATTAAAGAACCCGAAGCCGTTGTCAAAGAAGTTGAAGAACCCAAAACTCCCGCTGCTGATACCAATAAGGCCGTTGATGCTGCAGAATTTCTCAACAGCTTGACCGACAAAGGCGAAGCCGAACAGGTAAAAGCCGCCGAAAGTGCCATCGCTGAAGAGAAAAAACAGGCAATGGCTGAAGCCGACGATAAACTCAATTCTTTACTTAAAGGTCAAAAATGAGAGCATTTTCAGCAATAGTAAAACTTACTTTGCACAATGCGGTACGCTCGCACATCTTTCAGCTTTTGCTGATAGTGCTGGCAGTGTGTGCCATCGGCATTCCGCTTACGGTTGCCGGTGACGGTACTGCCGGGGGCTTCATTCAGGTCGCATTGCTGTACAGTTTTTCGAGTGTGAGTGCTATTCTGGCACTTTCGTCTCTGTGGGTAAGCTGTTTTATCATGACTCAGGATATTGAGTCATATCAGCTTCACATGGTCGTTTCCAAACCGGTTTCCAGAATTAAAATATGGCTGGCAAAATATACCGGCGTTCTGTTGATGCACGTCTTTTTGCTCATTCTTTCTGCTCTGGCGATATATTTTATCATCATCTGGCAGTTTACGCGTCAGGATTTCAGCAAAGCCGACCGTGAAAAGATTGAAAGCGAAGTTCTTGTCGGACGCCGCGTTTTCAATTTTGCTCCGCCGAATATCGAAGAACGTTCCAAAGCAATGCTGCGTGAACGTTTGCAGAAAATGGCTGAAACCGGTGAACGTATCTCCATTACAACTCAAAATGAAGAGTCCATTATGAAGGAAATGCGTCGTATGGCTGTAGCAGAGAATGCACAGGCCAAATATGACGAAATCCATGAATGGCGTTTTGAGAATTTCCCCGTCAATGCCAAAGAAAGACAGGCTCTTTTTCTCCGTTACCGTACCTATGTCGGCAAGGTTTCATCCAAAGACCAGCGAATGACTACCGGTGTATGGTATATCGGCGTGCCGCAGTTTGAACTTGATTCGCAGGGTAAAATCGTAGATGAGAAAAAATATCAGATACGTTATTATCAATATCCGCCCAGCACTATCCGCAGCGGTGAATTTGATGAACTGATTCTGCCGAAACAGCTACCGGTGGTTACTCCCGACGGTAAGGTTTTTCTGGCATACAGAAACCTTGACCCGGAAAAGCAGACTCAATACTTCCAGCCCTCTGACGGTCCGAAAATCCTGATGAAAGTAACCGGATTTTTTGCCAATTTTGTCCGTGCAGTGGCAGTTATTCTGCTTGAACTTATCATTCTGACCGGACTTGGTTGTGCTTTTGCAAGTTTCCTTTCATTGCCGACGGCAATTTTCATGTCGATTGCTTATCTGTTTTTCGGCAGTTTTGCGATTTATCTTGCCGAGAGTGCCGCAGATGAAGCGTGGCTCCGGATATTGAGTGATGTTCTGTTGTTCTTTGTCATTCCGCTGCAGAAATTCGGTGTGACTGACATGGTTTCCAACGGCGAACTTATAGAACTTTCGTTTATGGGCAAACTGTTTCTGTCCTATTTTGTGCTGCGGACATTGCCGCTGGTGCTTATCGGAATGTACATTTACAAACGCCGTGAAATCGGATTGGTGGTGAGAAAATGAGTCAATTCAGAAAATATATGGTTTATATTGTGCTGATACTGGTCAGCATCGTGCTGCTTTTCTGCATTTTTGAGACGGAAAAAAAGATGGACAGAGAGATCAAAACTCACCATCTGCGTTATACCGGGGCAGTGCAGGGAGCATCTCCATTGGTGTCATTTACCACTGTTGCTCTCGGCAGTCTCCGCGGAATCATCTCTGACTTGCTGTGGCTGCGTTCACAGAGTCTGCAGCAGAAAGGCGATTATTATGAAATGGTGCAGCTGGCACGCTGGATCACCGATTTGCAGCCGGAATTTTCGGGTGCGGCGGCATTTCTGGCATGGAACATGGCATACAACATTTCCGTTACCTGTTCATTTTATGATGACCGCTGGCGTTGGGTCAATGAAGGTTTGAAACTTCTCCGTGACCGTGCCATTATCTACAATCCGGAAGATCCGGTTCTGTACAAAGAACTCGGCTGGATTTTTCAGCACAAGATCGGAAACGTTCTTGATGATGCCCAGCAGTATTACAAAAACCAGCTTGCCAATGATATGAGGCTGGTCGTTACTCAGGACCCGGATTGGCAGGGAATTGCAGATGCACCTGCAAGCGATGAGGATTTTCTCAAAACTTATCCGGAAAATTCCGATGTCCGCAATGCGATCACCCGTGCCGGATTCTTGACAATGGAGGAACTGCACCGTGCATTCCGTGCAAATTCCAAAGTTCCAGATTCTCTGGCTAAAGCACTCGGCAACAATCAGGTCATGATTCACAAAATGGATAACTTCCTGCGTGCACAGTATTTGCGTGATAAGTACAAACTTGATCCTGATATGATTCTGGAACTTAACAACAAATACGGTAAACTTGACTGGCGTCTGCCTGAAGCACAGGCGATTTACTGGGCGACAATGGGACTTAAAAAGACTCCCGGCAACCGCAGTCTTGATTGTGAACGTATGATTACTCAGGGACTTTTTGAAGCCTTCCGCAGCGGCAGAATGCTTATTGTCGATAACAAAGATTTCAAACGTGTCATGATCGTTCCCAATTTTGACGTTCTTGATGCCGCCAAGAAAAACTTTGACGAGACAATCAAGGCAAACGAAGATATCAAAAGTTTCACCAGTGCCAAAAACAATTTCATGAAAGATGCGATCATGCTTCTTTTCAACTACGGCAAATTCGCCAAGGCCAGGGAATATTATGCAATGCTGCAGAAAGAAAATCCCGGCAACAAAGAATATGCCGGTACATTGGATGACTTTGCCATGAAGGTCTGGTTGAGTGAGGTCAAAGACGGCTCTTATAAAAAGACGATGGATATTATCGACGGCTTGCTCAAACGCAGTTTCACTTATATTGTTTACGGTGATGATGATGCCGCAATTGCCAGTGAAAAGATTGCCAAAGCAGTTTATGCCAAACATCAGACTGAATTTAAAGATGTTCAGCGTCTGATCCTGCCGGCTTATACCGAAATCAAGAAGAATGTTTTGAGTAAGTTGATGACTGAAGTTCCGCCTTCTGTCGCAGAAATTCTCAAAAACCGTCTGAATTTCAAAGGATCTGCAAACCCTGCCGATAATCTGCCGGGTATTGCTCCCGGAGTTTCCGTTGATAAATGGGATACTTCGGTCATGAAAAAAGTAAATACAAAATAATCAATATCAAGGTCACTCCGCCGCAGATGAACGGTTTGTCTGCGGCGAAAACCGTAACTATGGAGGATGTGAAGAAGTCTTATGGACTCTGAGCCCGGATCGTATCAGGTGCAGGCATGGATAGCACTGATTATCAGTGTTTGTATTGCCTGCGGTATTTCAATGTTGTGTTCGCTTATGGAGGCTGCTATTTTGAGCCTTTCCCCCAGTCAGCTGGCGAAAATCCGCCGCCGTTCAGTCAACATTGGTAAATTATGTCAGAAATTAAAGCATGATATAGATAAACCTATCGCGTTTATTCTTATTTTGAATACTGCAGCTCATACTATAGGTGCTGCTGTTGCAGGTGCGGCTTTTGATCAACTTTTCGGTCAATCATGGCTGTGGGTGTTTACGCTCGGGTTGACATTGATAATGGTGCAATATACTGAAATCCTGCCCAAAACTCTCGGTGTGCGTTTCAATGAAAATATTATGTTTTTTACAGCACCGGTTCTTGAGAAATGTATTTTTATTTTTCAGCCTCTCATCTGGCTGGTTCATTTTATCAACCGTCCGTTTGAAAAAGGTAATAAGAAAAATCATAATAATACTGCTGACGAAATTTCCGCACTTGCCGCACTTGCCCGCAGTACACAACAGATAAATCTTCAGCAGGAACGCATTATACGTGTAGTGCCGCAGTTGTCGGAAATTACTGTTGAAGAAGTCATGCTGCCGCTGGAAAATGTCTCTTTTATTCCCAGTGATCAGAGTGTCGGCGATGCCATCAATTTTACCACAAAAGATTTTCATACCCGCTATCCGGTTTGTGAGCCGGGCAATCGGGATAATGTCCTCGGTTATGTGAACTTCAAGGAATTGGTTGCTTCATCACGGAGTAATCCCAATAATACCAAACTTGCGGATCTTATACGTCCGATTCTTTTTGTGACCGTTGATGATTCGCTGGATGATGTTCTGCAGAAATTTTCGTCACATTATTGTCATATGGCTATTGCCCGTGATGAGGTGGGAAAAGTAAAAGGTATGCTGACATTGGAAGATATTATTGAAGAACTCATCGGCGAACTTGACGATGAATTTGATCCGCTTCCGAGAACGTTTTATTCTCCGGCGGAGGGATTTTATGTCGTCGGCGGCGGAACTCCGATGGCACTGCTTGCCAGAGAGGGAATGCTTGATATTCCGCATAAACGTGAACCGCTGGCAGTCTGGTTTGAGGAAGAGTATGACAAGCCTTTGCGTGTCGGTATTACTTACCGATTCAATAATGCTGAATTTTATGTTCGTAAAATCCGCCGCGGCAGAGTGCTTGAATTCAATGTCAAGCGTCTCGGACCATTAAATATTCCGCTTGAATAATTGCTGAAAATCAGTTTTAAGGGGGGGGCTGTTTGTTTCAGCAGAATATGCGGGACGGTTCAGATGTTTTCTGATAATCCGGATATTTTTATGACTGTATTTGTCAGTAATGTTTCGCCGGGAGCATACGGCTGTGCCGTGTTTCCGGCGAATTATTTTTTGTCCGGATTTGTTTCCGGCAGCAGGAATGAACAGGTCAATCCGCAAATGGCAAAAACGCTGAAAATCGAGAATATTATTGCATAGGCCTGCGGCGGATAATTTACTGCACCGCTGATAGTTCCGTTTTCAAATCTGGCAAGAATTGAACCTGCAATATTTCCGCAGCCGGCAATCGCAACGAAAGCGAAAAAGTTCAGAATTGCCACTGCAAGCCCGGTGTACTGCGGCGGATGCAGTTCTTTGATCACAGTGCAGTATATTGCAAAAAGTCCGGCAGGAATGGCTATCATCATGAAACTTGCTATGATAAATGCAATGTTCCAGCCGAAATAACACGATAACGCACAGAGTGCAGTGCCGCCCAGATGAAAAAATCCTGCCAGAAGCATTATTCTTTTGCGTTTGTTGCCGAGCAGTTTCAGAATGATACTGCCGCCGATATTATTGCCGGCTATGAGGATGGCAAAAATTGTTACTACGATAGATGCTTTGTAGGCAGAAAGTTTACCTATATCGGTCAGAATTTTGTTGCCTGCAGTGCTGGAAATAAAATAGGATGAACCGAAAACAACTGAACTTGCAATAAATATAAGCCAGGTGTTTTTGCTTCTGCATAATGTCCAGAGAGGGGAGAGAGTATCGCCCTTTTGAACCGGTTTGAATGTCCCACGCATGAAAATAAGAATGATTATCAATACTGCTGATGCAACTATGGCGGGCAAACTCATAGCAATACGCCACGATGTCGCTTTGACCAGTGCGACCATGGGCAGATTGCCGACTACCGGACCGAAATAGGTGAAAAAAAGCACCGAACCAAGCACGATGGTGAATTTATCTTCAAATAAGTCGCCCATTATTTTTGCAAGGCCGATAAAAACTGTTCCCGCTCCGATACCGGTCAGTGCCCGGGTCGCAATCATCAGTTCAGGGGAACTTAAAAAGGGAAAAATTATACTGCCGACAGCAAAAACTGAGGCTCCGAAAAGCAATATTCTGATACCTCCGAACTTTGAAGAAAGAACCCCCAGAGCCAACTGACTCACTGCATAACCGCACATGAAACCTGAAGCCATTGAGGCGAGCATTTTGCCTGAAATATTGAGTTCATTCTGCAGTTCATCGAATATTGCATTGGGAACCAGCACTTTGTTCATACTGGTCATGAACATCAATATAACACCGGCATAAAAAATTACCTTTTTTTTGATGGAAATATCCATTTATCACCTCGTTCAGTTGGATTGACGGAGCAGTTCAGCGTGGACTTTCTGTCGGATATTACGGACATCAAGCATACCGAGAACTTTTTTGGAGCCGGAGTTGTCAAGGACGGGCATCTGGTCGATTTTGAGTTGAAGCATTTTATCATAAACTGTTTTCAGTGATTCATTCGGCGTGGTTGAGTCCACCACCGGCAGCATTACGTCCGCCACCAGCAGCCATTGCCAGGAATCGCTGTCGCCCATGATATCTTTCAGTGATTCAAAAGTCAGAATACCGCAGATATGTTTGTCTTTATCCAGTACGGGATAGAAAAGTGCATCGTTTTCAGTGAAATATTCTATCGCTTTTGCAACGGGGGCTTTCTGCTCAATAGTGATAAGTTTATCGTCTATAACGTCCATGACGTGCATGGTTGCAATAATATCATCTTCTGTGATGTTTTTGCCGGCTTCACCGGAACGTTTGAGCGAAAGTTTGACCATTGCAGGACCAACGATCTGCAGGATGAGAGTGGTTGATGTCACTACAAAAACAACCATATCACCCATGCTGAGATTGTCTGCAACTCTGACGGTGCTCAATTTTTCAGAAGCAATGATCGCCAGACCGATTGCAACCCCTCCCTGGGCAAAAATTCCGAATCCGAGATATTTGTTGACGACAGCGGGGCTGCCTGCAACTTTGCCGCCGTAATAAGAGCCGATGGTTTTGCCCAAACTGCGGAAAAGGACGTAAAGCAGTACGATTCCCCACAGCCAGAGCGGCATTCTGCCGAGCGACAACCTCGCTCCGACCAGCACGAAAAACATGACATAAACCGGAATTGAAAAATTTCTCAGCAGTTTGAAAAGTTGTTCACTGCGGCGGGGAACAACATTGGCAAGTACAAAACCTGCCATCATCGCCGCCAGAATAACATCCAGATCAAAGTAAACTGCACAGCCGATAATCAGCAGTATGACTCCGACTGAAATCGCTGCAGCACGTTCAATTTGATGCAGAAAACGGAAAAATAAAGTCAGAATACCGGCAAAAATTCCGCCGATAAGCAATTCCCGAAAATATGTACAACCACCATCAGCAACTCGTGCAGAATTGAGTCAGAAACATTCCCCGAGCCGAAAATCTGCAGGATGCCTGTACTTATACCCCACAATGTCATTGCCAATGCATCGTCCAGTGCCACAACTGCAATGATTGCTGTAGTCATGATGCCTTTTGCCCGGTATTCCCAGATGACGTCGATCGTTGATGCAGGGTCAGTGGCAGAGGAAATCGCTCCGAAAACCAGTCCGACCGCAACCGATGGGATTACTTGACGGCAGACGGCAAAAACCAGTAGTCCGGTTGCAATACCGACCATAAAAAAGCAGAACATACCCTCAAAAAACAGAATGGAAATGAACTGTTTTGCATATTTTTTGAAGGTTTCGATCTTTAATTCGCCGCCGACCAGAAAACCGATGATGCCGAGTGCAAACATATTGAATGTTTTGAGGTTGGCAATGTCGGCCTGGGAAATAAGTCCGAATACACTCTCTCCCAACAAAAGACCTATAATAATGTTGCCGACCACCTGCGGGAAACGGAGTTTCTGAAAAATCAATGCCCCTATCATGCCGCAGCAGACAGCAATGCCGAGAATTACAAGAACGTTATTGTCCATTTCAACATTCTCCTCCGCAAAGCAGTTTATAGATACTTTCAGCATCAGTGCAGTTCAAAAGTGCAGAACGGAAATCATCATCTTTGAGTACCGTACTCAACTGGGACAGGAATTTGAGATGCTGGGCGTGCTGGTCGTCGCGGGCAATAATCATGAAAACCAGTTTGACCGGTTCAGAGTCAAGCGATTCATAATTTTCGATGCCGTCTCTGACCAGAGCGATTGCAACAGCCATATCTTTGACAGTTTTGAGCCGGACGTGCGGGATTCCGAGATTGAGACCGATACCGGTACTCATCAAATCTTCACGTTCATAAATAGCGGTATACAATTCTGAAGAGTTTTTGACAAACGGAGTTTCGGAGAGAATGTTTATCATTTTGTCAAAAAGTTCTTTTTTGCTGATTTTGTCCAGAATGACGATGCGATCAGCGGTTATCAGAGTTTTGAACTTGAGTGAACTGACATCTTTTTTGGGGTATCTGAACATTTTTGATTTTACCCATGCTTTGATGTCGGCACGCTGAAAACGCAATTCTCCGCCTATTTCGGCACTGGCAAGTTCACCTTTCTGAGCCCATTCTACAACGGTTTTGGCGGAAACTCTCAAAAATTTTGCAACTTCTTCAGTTGTCATAAGTTCTTCCATTGGCAGACCTCATATATTATATTGGTAATAAGAATATTTATAACCTTTTAATATACATGAAAAAACAGATTTTTCAATAAAATGTTTGCAATAAATCAAAAAATACTTTGCTGCTGCAATCAGTTTTATTTTCTGAACGCTGTGTACTAAACGTAGACTGATTTTTTATTACAAGGGGGCTTACGCCGCCCCCTTGTATCCCCGGCGCCGGGTACGACCCGGTGCGATATTACGCTGGTGCGTGAATGTCGGCGGCTGTGTGGTGTTTAGCTATTTTT
>JAFVUZ010000124.1 GCA_017502435.1 Lentisphaeria bacterium | reverse complement strand
AGCAAGCTCTCTTTTTATATGCTGTCGCATTGACAATACTCCGTTGTAAAAATACACAACGAGCTTTTGCCAAGGCGATAGCAGACCAAAAGGCGGGTGGAACGCCCCCCCGAACCCCCTCAATTTTTTTTTATTATCAGTAAATGTTTAGTACAGAGCCTAAATAAATTTATTATTCTGTTGGAGCAGGGGCAGGGTAGAAACGTTTCAGCGCCGTGTAAAACGCCTTTGAGTGGTTCATGTGCAGACGGTGGGCAAGTTCGTGACAGATTGTATAGCGGACGAAGTTTTCGGATTTCATCATCAGACGGTATGAGAAATTCAAATCCCCTTTGGAATTGCATGAGCCCCAGCGTTTTGCGGCACTGTTTATCCGTATTTGCCCGATTGTCAGACCGAATTTTGCGGCATATTCATAACATAATGGAATTATAAAATCTTTTGCAAGACGATAATAGATTTTTTCAAGTTCCCGTTTGACCAGTACGGGACTGTGAGAAGATATGTGAAATTCATTGCCGTCGAAAAAAGTTCTTGTATCCTGAACCAGCGGACATTTTCTGCCGAGATACGGAAAAATATCTCCCGGTAAATAAGTATGAATTTCTGTTTTTTTCAGCAATTCTGCTTTTTTCTTTTGAATCCATGCTGCATTTTCTGTGATAAATGGAAAATATTTTTCAGGTTCAAAGTGCGGTTTTGCCGGAAGTTTCAAAATGATTTGCGGAGTGCCGTTTTCAATTGTTATATTCAAGGCAACACGCATCCTGCGGGGAGAATATTCAACAAATATCTCCCCGATTTCCGGATGAGTGATTTTTCTTTTTGATTTCAGCAAGTCGGGAAGCCGCAGTTGTTTTTAAGGAATTTTCCTGCGAGTTCGAGCCACATTGAGGCGTTGGGATATTTATAACCGACACCGATACCATGCGGACCTTCAGGGAAAATATGCAGTTCGCATTTGCGTCCTTTTGCCCACATGGACTTGGCAAAAGCGATTGAGTTTTCGACCGGAACGCCGTTATCGGTGGCTGTGTGCCAGACAAAAGCCGGAGGCGTATTTTCATCAACACAGTTCTGACAGCACAATTCGTATTTTTCCGGAATCATTTCTTCGGTGCCGAAGAGGAAGTTTCCGCTGCCTTTGTGTGCGAAATCTGAACAAATATCGATGACCGGATAGCAGAGGATCATCGCATTGGGTTCAGAGGATTGATTATCAATTTCATCGACTTTTTCAAATGGAATATCCCGCCATTTTGTGCCGCATGAGGCACTGAGATGACCGCCGGCAGAGAAGCCGCCGATGGCAATTTTATCGGGATCGACTTCCCACTCTTTGGCATTGGCACGGATGATGCGGATGGCACGCAGAACATCCTGCTGCGGAGCGGGGAAACGGTTGGGGGAAACACGGTATTTCAGTACGAAAGCATGAAAGCCCATACGGTTGAAATGAGCAGCAATCAGACCGCCTTCGTGTTCTGCAAGGTGCGAATACCCTCCGCCCGGCATGATGACTACCGCACCGAGCGGTTTGCCGTTTGAATTCTGGAGAAAAACATCGAGTGTCGGACGGGTGACAGTGCCGTTGTCATAAACGGTATTGATTGACGGATCGTCGTAGATAAACATGATAAAAATCCTTTCTGAAAAATAATGATGTAAA
Organism: Lentisphaeria bacterium; assembly: GCA_017502435.1. GTDB lineage: Bacteria > Verrucomicrobiota > Lentisphaeria > Victivallales > Victivallaceae > RGIG5270. The sequence continues at coordinate 7,743 of JAFVUZ010000124.1, read as the reverse complement.
AAGATACAATCGTTTATTCAAAATGCAAGTAAAATACGATGAAAATATCAAATAAATATCATATTATCCTGATAAATATTTTTTGCCCTGTCCCGAACATTGACTGATTTTTTTATTGCAAAGGTGCTGTTTGTGCCCGCAGTCAGCCCTGTGAAAAAAATAACGGAGAAAAAACTTTGTGAATTGAATTTTTTCTCCGTTAAATGATTTCTTACAGGCTGTTTACGCGGTAGCCGTGCAGTTTGCCGTCGAGGTCGCAAATGGGTTCGACTTTGCCGATTTTGCAGCGGTAACTGCCGTGAATGATGTTATCGCCCGGCATTATCAAACGGTCTGGAGCGAACAGAAAAAAAGCTTCATTAAGCGGCATATTGCCGTTTTTTTTGTCAAGGACGGATTTCATGCGGGCCATGCCGTTGACGGTGAATTTTTCTGTTGAGCCGTCGGGGCGGCGGCGTTCTATTTCAAAAATGTCGTTAAAGAAAAAATTATCCGGCATAAAAATTCTCCTTTCAGTCAAGACTGATTTCTTTCAGGATATTTTCTTTGGTGTTATGGTCGATTTTTTTCAGCTTTTCCAGCAGAAAGAGTGCGGTGCGGGTGATTTCGTTATGATAAGTTTTTGAATCAGAAAATTTATCAAGATCGAGCAATGCACGGATAGAACTTTCAAGATTGCTGACGGTAAAATCACGGTTGTAAGTGACCTGAACTTTTTCAAGAGACGGGTCATAAAGACGCATGATGTCCCAGACTGCACTTTCGCATTGCTCCAGAAGTTCTGCTTTGGCGGTGAGAAACTGGCTGACATGATGATGGTCCCATGCTTTGGATTCTGCACTCTGAAGCTGACGGTTTTCATTTTGAGCCGCCATACCGACAAGGTCGAACAGTTCTTTTTTGAGAGCGAGATTTTCCTCACGGATACAGCGTGTATCTGCACCGCCGGGAGAAATGTAGCGGCTGATGCCTTTTTCTTCCGGAGATTCCCAGATTGCGGCACTGCGGGCGATGACGTGGCTGAATTTCTGCGGTTTGCCGCTGCTGTCGGGGATTGAAACAGGATCGCTGCTTCTGGCAAAAGAATCTGAAATGACCAACAGTCCGAACATCTGTTTGATCATATTCATCTGAGCTTCGGATTCGTTGTTCAAAATGGCATCTGAGATGCGGACAATATCCTCAAAATAGTGACCGCCGCCGATTTCTGCACCGTCGGTATCTCCGGCGATCACTGCGGGTACACTGCCGAGAGAATGCTGCTGACGGAAAACGCATCGGACCGGAGAATTGAGAGATGAACGTTCAAAAATCATAAATTCGTCACGGGTGAAAAGTTTGCGGCGTCTGATTTTGTATTCGGGAGTGAAGGGATCTGTTTTTTGCATATGATCCTCTTCGACGAGCAGCCAGTCGAGTTTACCGTCTGCACCGTATGCATAATCGACTGCTTCAAGCGGTGACAAAGCTCTGGCATATGGACGGATACGTTCTTTTTTGCGGCGTTCAAAATCGATTTCGCCTTCAAAGAAAGGCATTTCCACCAGCAAAGCGGCTTTACCGTAAATATTTATCAAAGTTGAAAATTGCCGCATGACTTCATTGGTTTTGGCACCGGAACGTGAAAAATCTTCCAGCAGAGCCGGATGAGCATTCAGCCTCTGCGGTTCAGTTGCAAAAATGTATTGGGTTATCAACTGGGCGATGCGGCGGGGATAATTGAAATAATATGCACGGCGGACACGTTCGGCAAATTCCAGATCGATTTCTGAAACGTGGCGGATGAGTGCAGTTCTGATGTAATCGCTGCCGCCTGCGTAAGCCGCACGGGAACGTTCCCATACTGCACGGTTGCTGCGGTGATCGCTGTGGCTTCTTCTGAAGATGAAATCGGCATTTTCCATAAAGGCTCCTTTGTTTGAAATTGAAAAAGTATTTTACAGTGCAGTCAACTGCACTTATAAAGAATGCTTCTGTCAACTTGCAGTACAAAATATTGTAAAAAACATGAAAAAATATTTGAAATATTACACAATATGATTTATCTTATCTGTAATATAACAATCAGGAGAAAAATATGGAATTCAGAGAAATTATAGAAATAGCGACCAGTGCACTCGGTCTTTTGCTTATAAGCATGGCAATACTTATCGTTTTTCTTTACCGCCGCATGAAAAAAATGCAGCGTAAACTTGAAATCGCTACTGCCGCCAAATATGAAATGGACGATTTTCTGACCCAGTTTTCGGAAGGACTTGAGTCCCGTGACGGTCTGCATGAGTCAGTCAATACCATCTGCAGTTATGTTGCACAGCAAATCGGAGCAGAGGGAGTGGCGATTTATGAATGCTGCAATGGCGAACTTACAGCCTCCGGCGTGGCAGGAATTTATCCGCTTATTCCCAGCCGCAACTATAAACTTCTCGGCAATCTGAAACATCTTCATGAAGCCGTCAAATTGTGTAAATATACTGTTGGCGACGGCAGTTTTGCCGGCAGTATCGCAGAGAAAAAAGAGGCGGAAAATGTTTTGAATCCGCCCCGTGATGAACGTTTTGCCAATACTCTCTCGGTTGAAGGTTTGACCGGAGTGCTGGGTGAACCTCTGCTGTGTGATGATAATCTTTTCGGTGTGATCGTGGCAATCAATAACAACCGTAATTACGGAGCCTCATTCAGCAGTGCTCAAAAGGAACATCTGCACCATCTGGCAACTCAAATTGTTTTGATGCATCAGTTGGTAAATTCGTACAGTGCCATGAACCGCAGGGCACGGATTGATCAGGAACTTGAATTTGCACGGCAGATCCAGTTTTCACTGCTGCCCAAAGAGTTTCCGGATTGGGCACAGTTTTCGATTACTGCTTTTACCAAACCTGCCAAAGAGGTCAACGGCGACTTTTATGATTTTGTTCAAATTGACGATGACCGTCTGTTGATTGTTATCGGAGATGCCTGCGGCAAAGGAATTCCTGCCTGTATGTTGAGTGCCATGACCCGCAGTTTCATCCGTGCATTGGCGGATAATTTCACGACATTGAGTGATTTTCTCATCCATTTGAACAATAAAGTTTATGCAGATACTGATGACGGCCGTTATATTACACTCAACTGCTGTCTGCTGGACAAGAAAAATTCTCTGCTGGAATTCGGACGTGCGGGCCATACTGAACTTATCACATTTGTTCACAACCATTTGCGAGTGATTTATCCGGAGGGTGCAGGACTTGGAATTTTGCCGTCGGATTTCTCCAATTTTGATACATTTTGTCTGGCATTTGAGCAGGGAATGAGTTTCCTGGTTTTTTCTGACGGCATTACAGAAGCAGTTAATTCCAACAGTGAAGAGTATGGTATTGAGCGTTTGAAAATAGCATTTCAGGATTCCATTCAGCACGGCATGGAGTCGCAGAAAGTCATTGAACGCATTCTGGATGAAGTTCAGCAGTTCAGCGGAGATCAGGCTCAGGCTGACGACCAGACATTGATTCTGATTCAATATAAATAATGGAGGTATTTATGAAAAAAGCGGTAATTTTTTTATTGGCAGTCTTTTCTTTTGCAACTCTTTTCGGGGCATGGGATGCACAAAAAACTGATAAATTTCTGGATGCGATGGCAAAAGCTGTCGATCCTGACGGCAACAGCAAAAATATCAGAACTTTTGAAATTATGACAGAATGTCTGATTCAACCGGTGAATATGAAAATGCAGTCGCAGATTTTTTTCAAGATTCCGGGCAAAATAAAATCTGTTATGTCAGTTCCCAATATCAGTAATACAACGCTCTATTTTGACGGTGAAAAAGGTTTCAAAGTTGATACTCTTGCCGGAGTTGTCCCGCTGGAGGGCAAAGTGCTTGAGGAGACAAAATTGACTGCACTGGAGATGAATCCCGTTAAAAAATTGAAAGATATTTTTGATAAAATCGAAATCGATGACCAAATGGAAGTGCGTGACGGAAAAAAATATGTTGTCGTCAACTGTTATCCCAAACCGTCAAGCGGGCTGTTTCCCAAAAAATATCTGGTTGACCCGCAGAGTAAACTTATCGTTTACGGTATCAGCAAGTCAAATACCGATATGGGCGTGCTTGAAGGTGTGACCCGTGTGCTGAAATTCAAAAAAATGCACGGTGTAATGATGGCCGAAGTTGTCGAACAGACCATGATGAACATGAAAGTGATCGGCACAGTAAAATATTTCAATGTCAATACTGAATATCCGGACAGCTTTTTTGAGTACAAAGAGTAAGTATGAAAAAGTTTTTATTTCTGACATTTTTTGCTTTTCTGGGCGTGCTTGGAGCCGTACAGACAGAAATCAATCAGGATGTTTTTGATGCACTTTTAAAAGATGTATCAAAGTTTCATTACGATTCAAATTTCCGTCAGAAATACGCCCAAGAGATAAAATCTGCCCGTCCCGGAATCATTAAATCCGGAAATAACGGTGAACTCGGCAGGAAAATCAATGAATTTCTCCGCCGTTTGCCTGACAGTCATCTTGCAGTTATGCCGCCTGCAGATGAAAACAGCAGAAAAAATGTTCCTCTGCAGAATGATATTACTCTCATGGAAAGCGGCGGCAGGGTTCTGGTATATTCTGTTTCAGGTAATTCCGGAGCGGAAAAAGTTTTGCAAAGAGGTGATGAAATAGTTTCAGTGAACGGTTTTATCCCCGACCGTAATGCCCGTATCGGAATGGCAGTTCAGTTGAAAAGTAAATTTTCTTTTGGCATTCCCGGAGAGAAAAGTTCTGTTGAATTTATCCGCAGCGGCAGAAAAATGCGGAAGTCCTTTGTCAATGTCCGTCTGAAAAAAATGCCGAAACTTTTCAAACTTGGAGAAATGCCTGCACTTCCTGAATTTTATCAGTCAAAAATGCTTGACAGCAATACCGCTTATGTTCGTTTTGATATTTTTACGCCGGAATCATTGCTCAATTTGCGGCAGGATGTCAAAAGCAAGTTCAAAAATGTTCCTGTCATGGTTATTGACCTGCGGAATAATATGGGCGGATTGATTGTTATCGGAGTTAATATGGCTTCATTTTTGAGTTCAAAAAGAGTTGACTTCGGGACGATGACCATCGGCGGACAGAAACTTAATCCCAAATCATATCCGCAAAAAGACCGTTATAAAGGCAGAATTTTTATTCTCATCGGCAGAAATTCTTACAGTACGGCGGAGATTTTCGCACAGGCAATGATGGAGGCCGCTGACGCCGTACTTATCGGCGAAACGACTTCAGGAATGTGCCTGCCGTCGGTTGCTTTGCCGCTGCCGCACGGTTTTAAACTGCAGACGGTTGCCGGAGATTATGTCAGCAGACAGAATTACCGTATCGAGGGCAGGGGCGTTGTGCCGCAGAAAATTGTGAAAATTTCTTCTGCAGATATCATCTCAGGCAGAGACCCGCAGCTGGAATCGGCAAAATAAAATCCGGCAAAGTTTTTTTGCCGGATGGAGTTTTCGGTCAATTCAAAAAGGCAAACCGTCCGTGGGTTCGTACTTCGTGGCTGAAGCGGGGGCAGAGGGCGGTTGAACTTCTGCTTCTTTGAGCGCGTTGACGGCTCGGGAGTTTTCGGGAGTGAAATCCTGCCAGACACCGTTTTCACCGTCATCTTTGCGGAGGACTTCGATTTTCTTTTGGAAATGGTCGAGTCTGGAGCGGCATTCTTTGAGCATTACGGAGCCTTTTTCATAATTTTCAAGAAGTTTTTCAAGCGGCATATCGCCGCGTTCCATGGCGGAAACGAGTTGTTCAAGGTTTGCCATCAGATCTTCAAAAGAGTATTTTTTCAAATCTTCCATTATTTTTCTCCCCAGAACATGGCTTTTTTGAGAACTTCAACCTGTTTGCCGCTGCCGAGTTTTTCTGCAATGGCACAGGCAAAATCAAAGAAAAGTCCCGGACCTTTGCCGGTGATGATATTACCGTCAACTTCGACACCGTTTTGTGTCGGGATGTCGCCGTCAGCAAGATATGAAGTCATACCGGGATACATGGTGAAAGTTTTATTTTTCAGTAATCCTGCCTGACTTAAAGCCATCGGTGCGGCACAGATCGCACAGATGACGGCATTCTGCAAAGCCTTTTGCTGCAGTAATTTACGGAGCTGCTGATGGTTTGTCAAATTGAGACTGCCGGGCATTCCTCCGGGGAGGATGAATGCATCGCCGTCTGAAAAATCGGCATCTTCAAAAGCAATATCGGATTCAACTTTGATATTGTGGGCTCCCATTTGAGATTTTTTGCCGTTGACACCGACAGTAACAACCTGCAGTTCAGCACGTTTCAAGACATCGACCACGCCGAGTGCTTCGATTTCTTCAAAGCCGTCAGCAAGAAAAAGATAAATTTTTTTGCTCATTTTTTTTGCAATCTCCGGATTTTGTACTATTTTAATGATATGAAAAAGCAACTTACATATTTTGTGAACTATCTGATTGCGGAGAGAGGTCTTGCCGCAAACAGTGTCCATGCTTACAATAGCGACTTATGTGATTTTATCAAGTTTTTAGATGAAAATTCTTTGAAATCTTTTTCAGAAATCGACAGAAATACGGTTTTTGACTATCTTGCACAGTTGAAAATGGCAGGAATGGAGGGAACGACGATTGCCAGACGGCTGATTTCAATAAAACTTTTTCTGCGTTATCTGTTGGCGGAGAAACTTCTGCAGGAGAATGTCTGCGAAATCATGGATTCGCCGAAAATATGGAGTGTGATCCCTGATTTTCTGTCAGAAAGTGAAGTTGATGCACTGCTGAATGCTTTTCCGTGTTCATTGAAAGAACCGCTTCTTTTCCGCAATCGTGCGATTCTGGAACTTTTTTATGCATCGGGACTGCGGGTTTCAGAGGCGGCAAATTTGAATGTCAATGCCATAGATTTTGAAAATGCGACTGTCCGTGTAGTTGGCAAGGGCAGTAAAACCAGGCTCGTTCCCTGTGCCCGCAGTACGCTTTTGCTGTTGAAGCGTTACATTTCAGAAGTCCGTCCGCAGCTGGATGCAAACGGCACTGCAAAATATCTTTTTCTGTCCAATAACGGCCGCAAACTTGACCGTGAACGCATCTGGGGGATAGTGAAACTTGCAGCAGAAATCGCCAATATCAAAAAAAATGTGCATCCGCATACTTTGCGGCATTCTTTTGCAAGTCACCTGCTGGCTCACGGGGCTGATTTGCGTGTGATACAGGAGATGCTGGGGCATTCAAGTATTTCAACAACAGAGGTTTACACCCATGTTAACAAAAGCCGTTTGAGTGCGATTCATAAGAAATTTCATCCGCGTGGATAATTTTTTCGTAAAAATATTGTTTTTAGTATTGACAATTGTTATTTTTTTTACTATATTATGTCAGGAATATTTTTTTAAAGTTAAATAATGTGCATTCTGTCATGTTGTTTGAGGTTGTTTTTCATATTTTTATCCTTTCTGTTAGGGGTTAAAATTCTGTGGGAAATTTTGGGAAGTTTGGGATTTTTGGGAGATTTGGGAAGTTTATTCACTCCTCTCAAAATTCTCAAAATTCTCAATACTCTCAATACTTACTTTCTTTCCGTGAAAGAAAGTAACAAAGAAAACTTTTTCCCGCTTCAAATCCTTTCGTTATTTTGTGCCCGATGCAGATTACGGCGTCCGCCTTCGCACAAAGGCTGCGGCGGGACAAGCAGCCGTTGGCGGATGGCTGGGCATGACGTACAATAGGGAATTTAAGGAATTTAGGGAGT
>JAFVUZ010000123.1 GCA_017502435.1 Lentisphaeria bacterium | reverse complement strand
CACTGACAAGGTTCTTTACACTTTGACCGCTGAAAATTCACAGGTCAATGTCAGCAAAGTTGAAGCATTCCTCGATTTCAAAGGCGAAATTGTTGCTTCTCAAATTGCAGACAGTTATAATTTCACCTTCAGTGTTGAAGCAGAAAACGCTCTCGGTGCTGTTACTTACACCCTCTCCATCAATGGCGAAACTATTGAGTCCAACACCACCGGTAAATTCACCTGGTCCAATCCTGCTTATGCCGAAAAACTTGACAACTTCACCTACACCATCACCGCAGTTGATGAATTCGGTCAGGTTGCTCAGGCAGAAAAAGAATTCAAAGTCACCGACTATACCGCTCCTGTTGCCGCAGGATTCACCTTCGATGCAGACGGCAACCTCACCTTCGCAGTCACCGACAACGCAGGTATTGCCTCTGTCAAAGTCAACGGTCAGGATGCAGAATTTGTTGACGGAAAATACAGCTTCGGCAATTTCGGCACTTCCCAGACTTACATCGTCGAAGTCACCGACATCAACGGCATTACTTCACAGTACTCCGGCATTGTTGTTAAACCCGTCGAAACAGACGCACAGGGCAACACCACCGTCAACAATGGTACTGATTCTGAAAACAAAAACGAAGTTGATCTCGGCGATGTCAAGAGTGATGATTCCGTCGGCAGTCTGTATATCGGCAGCAATTCCGATGTCACTGCAGAATCAATTTCAGCAGATTCCGATAAGAGCATTGAAATTGTCGTCAGCACCAACTCCGATTTGACTGTCGGTCAGAACAGCGATAAAGATATGACTTCCGTCAGCGATCTTGCCACCGGCAGCGACGTTAAAATCAAAGCCAATGTTTATAAAGCAACTGCCGAAGCTGACAGCTTCTCACTCGGTATGGACAGTACCGCAGAGTTTAGTGCTTTTGATATGCTTGAAGGTTATGACGATGCTTACGTCGGTGTCAATGCAAAATTGACTGTCAGCGGCGATATGGACAATGTTGAAAAACTGACTCTCGCAAATGGTGCAAAAGTTTCTGTCGAAGACTACACCACAGCAAGCGGTATTGTCAAAGTCGGTATGAATGCCGTCTTTACAGCTGAAGCCGTCAGTGGTGTTGCTGAAATGACTCTCAGCAGCAAAGCCGCAGTCAATGCCGGAAGTTTCGCCGGCTTGAATAAACTTACTGTTGGTTCAGGTGCATCCTTTAATGCCGAAAATGTTGAAGGCACCACCGGCAACGATGTCTTTACCTTCAGCAGTAACAGTGAATCAATTTTCGATACACTGGCATTCGGAGATGGAATTGACCGTCTGGTCATGAACAGCGGTGCATCACTGCTGATCACCGATGAAATCACCGGTCTTGAACGCATCAGCGGCAACAAGTCCAACACCATCTACACCACCGATGCTGCAATGGTCAAAGGAATTGCCGGCAGCAATTTGATCAATATCGTTGAAATCAGTGCAGTTGATTATACTGCAGTAAAAGCAGAACTTGCCGCAACAGACAAAGATTTCGATGAGTACATCAAAGACAACTATGCAATTTCTCTTGCATAAGAGTTCAACTGATTGAACTTCAAAACCGCACATCTTAACGACTGTGCGGTTTTTTTTATGCCTTTTTGCAAAAAAACTTGCAAAAAATTTTTTATGATATATAATATGTAAATGTTATTTTTTAAAAAAGGAAGGAAATTTTTATGGCTTATATCGTTGTTGCTACCGGAAATCAGCACAAAGTTGAAGAATACAAAGAACTGCTCGCAGACCAGAACATTGAACTCAAATCTCTTAAAGACTATCCGAACTGTCCCGAAGTTGTCGAAGACGGCAAAACTTTTGCCGAAAACGCCTCAAAAAAAGCAGTCGAAGTCTGCCGCTACTGCGATGTTCCTGCTTTTGCCGACGATTCAGGTCTGGAAGTCGAAGCTCTCGGCGGCGAACCTGGAATTTTTTCATCCCGTTACGCCGATACCGATGCTGAACGCATTGCAAAAATCCTGAAAAATCTGGAAGGCAAAGACAACCGCCGTGCCAGATTTGTCTGCGTGATCGCCATTGCCATCAACGGCGAAGTCATCGAAACTTTTGAAGGCGAAGTCAAAGGTACCATCGTCGATGCTCCACGCGGCTCAAACGGTTTCGGTTATGACCCGATTTTCCAGCCCGACGGTTATGACAAAACCTTTGCGGAAATGACCGACGAAGAAAAAAACAAAATCAGTCACCGTGCAAATGCAGTAAAAAAAGCTCTCGAATTTATCGAAGACGAAATGTCTGTGCTTGACGCCGATTTCTGAAATAAATACCGCCCGCAAACAAATACTTTTCAAAGGAGTTTATCATGGCAAGAGAACCGCGGTTCAAAGCGTTAGTTCCATTTATTGTTTTTATGGCATTCTATCTCGGATTGTCAGTGTGGGCGAAAGATTTTTATTTTGTGCCGATGCCGGTTGCCTTTATCGTTGCATCAGCGACAGCATTTCTGCTGAACAGAAAGCAGAAATTCGATGAAAAAGTTGATATTTACGCTCAGGGCATGGGCGAAACAAACATTATGATAATGTGTTTGATATTCATTCTTGCCGGAGCATTCAGCACCGTTGCCAAAGCGATGGGAGCGGTAAATGCGACCGTTCTTATCGCACAACACCTGATTCCGTCGCAATTCATACTGGCGGGATTTTTTCTGGTATCATGTTTTATTTCGCTGGCAATCGGCACAAGCTGCGGCACTATCGCGGCATTGACTCCGATTGCGGTCGGTTTAATAACCGCACTCAAAATGCCGCCGGCTCTGATGCTCGGAGCGGTTATCGGCGGAGCAATGTTCGGTGATAATATGTCAATGATTTCAGATACAACCATCGCCGCCACAAGAACGCAGAATGTGGCAATGCGGGATAAATTCATCACCAATTTGAAAATGATTCTGCCGGCGGCAGTCATAACAGTTGTACTGTATTATTTTGCGGGGAGAGAGTTTTGCGACAAGGGGACGCTTGAGGCAATCAATATGAAACATATTTTCGCAGTTGTGCCGTATATTTTCATCCTGGTCGGAGCACTGGCAGGAATGAATGTCATGGCTTTGCTTTTTTGCGGAACCATACTTGCAAGTGCAGTCGGGATGCTCAATAATACTCTGACCTTCAAAATGGTGCTGACGGAAATGGGCAAAGGCACACTCGGAATGTCGGAAACATTGATTGTGGCGATTCTTGCAGGCGGTCTGCTGGCATTGATCCGTTACAACGGCGGCATAAGTTACCTGATAAATCAAATTGAAAAAATGATAAAAAGCGAAAAAGGCTGTGAATTTGGAATTGCACTTCTGACTGCGGCAGTCAATATGTTTACTGCCAACAATACTGTTGCCATTGTCGTTGCAGGTCCGATCGCCAAAATGCTTTCAGATAAATATCAATGCAATTCAAAACGCATCGCAAGTATTCTGGATACAACATCATGTGTTGTGCAGGGCTTGATACCTTACGGGGCACAGATACTTATAGCCATCGGAATTGCCAAAGGAGCGGGATTGGATGTGCCGTCGCTCGGACTTGTTATTTCGCTTTATTATCCGATGCTGCTGGCGGCGGCATTGGTCGTTTCAATATTTATCAGGACAAAAAAATGAAAAATTTTTCAGTTTTGTTTCTTTTTTTGAATTTGCTGTTTTTGTGCGGCTGCAATGGTACTCATTTTGTTGATTTCGGCTGCAAAATGGCGGCAGTTCATTCAAATTATGATTCAATGGTGAGAATATTTCACAAAGAATATGAAAAAGAAACTGAACGTGAATATATTGAAGAAAATCCCGGGAGAGCTGCATATTTTTACCGGATTCTCGCTGTTTCAGAAACTTTCCGCGGCAATCGGAACGAAGCGGAAAAAGCATTTGCAAAATCTCTTTCTTTTGCAGATGATCCCATGACTCATTATCATATTGCGAAATTTTCCCTGCGTGAACAGATGTTTGAAAACGCTGAAAAACAGATAGAAGCAATGAAAAAAGCCATTGAAAAAAATGTTGTTTATAATGTAAATTATTATGATTTTCTCTTGTCAGGAATGTCATTTTCCCGGTATAAAGAATTGATAGAAAAAGAGGTAAAAATCATTGATTTTTACAAAGAACGCTGCAATTTTTTGAAAAAAGAACTTGAAAATGTCAGAAAAATGCCGCCGGATATTCTGCCTGCATTATACAAAATTAACTTGAAAAATGCAGAAAAAATACGTTATGGAATGTTGTGGCACGATATTGAAAAGGAAATCGGCACTCCGGCATGGAAAAATGAAATTGTATGGGGAAACAACCAATATTTTTATCCCATCAGCGATAAAACTGCGGTCTGTTTTGTTGTTTCTGTTCAAACCGGAAAACTTGGAGATATAATTTTCTGCCGCTGGCCCTTGAAAAAAGCAATGCGAAACCACAAAGTTGCGGAATGGATATTTCTGCCGAACAGCGTTTATGCAATACAATGGAGAATTTAAATGATAAATAAATTCAAAAATACTGCATTGAAACCCGGAGAAATCGCACTGTGCCGTCTCGGTCAGCACAGTTTTCTTATGAAAACAAAAGACAAACTGATTGCATTTGATCCCTATCTTTCTGACAGCCCGAAACGTTTGATAAAACCGCTGATAAAAGCGGAGGATTTAGCAGATTTTGACCTTATTTTCGGAACTCACGATCACAGTGACCACATTGACCGCCCGCAGTTGTCACGCATGGCGGGAGGCAAGGCCAAATTTATTTTTCCTGAAGCTGTCGCATCTTCAATAACTGAAATTCCGCAGAATAAAATTATTACCATGAAAGGTAATGATGCAATCGAATTTAACGGTATCAAAATTTATGCCGTGCCAAGTGCCCATGAATTTCTTGAAAAAGATTCCAACGGGGCGTATTTCAGTTTGGGATTTGTGCTTGAAACTGAAAATATTTCCATTTATCACTCCGGCGACTGCTGTATTTATGAAGGTTTGCTGACAACATTGAAAAAACTTGCTCCGGATATAATGCTTCTACCGATAAACGGCCGTGATGCTGAACGTTTCAAGCGGGGCTGCATCGGCAATATGACTTATCAGGAAGCAGTCGATTTGGCTGGTTTTGCCGGAATAAAAATTGCAATTCCCGCCCACTACGATATGTTTGACGGCAATCTTGAAAATCCGCAGTTGTTTATCGACTATGCAAACGCAAAATTCCCGCAGATTGAAACTCATATCATGCTGCCGGGTGAAATAAAAATCTTTCCGGGAGAAAGCAAATGAAAACAGTTGAAATCAAAAATGATGATATAAAAATCGATGGCAAATCCGTACAGATAATTTCCGGTACGATCCACTATTTCCGCGTACATCCTGACTTGTGGGATGACAGACTTGACAAAGCAGTTGCTTTCGGTTTGAATTGTATTGAAACTTACATCCCGTGGAATATTCATGAACCTCACAAAGGAGAATTCTGTTTTGAAGGCATCTGCGATTTTGAAAAGTTCATCGACAAAGTAAATGATCACGGTTTGAAACTTATTCTCCGGCCCGGCCCGTATATTTGTGCAGAGTGGGACAACGGCGGGATTCCGGCATGGGTTTGCGGACTGGAGGGAGTTGAACTCCGCTGTATGAATGATATTTATGTCAAAGCTCTGACGGATTATTTTGACGTACTGCTGCCTAAAATAACGCCCAAACTTTACACCAACGGCGGCCCCGTAATCATGATTCAGGTTGAAAATGAATACGGCTCATTTGCCAATGACCATAAATATATGCAGTATATCGCTGATTTGTATAAAAAACATGGTATTGATGTGCCTTATGTGACTTCAGACGGTGCATACGGACATTATCTTATCGGCGGCACACTGCCGGGAGTGCTGGCGACGGCAAATTTCGGTTCTGAACCGGAGAAATCATTTGCGAATCTGAAATCCTTCCGTCCTGATTCCCCGAAAATGTGCATGGAATTCTGGAACGGCTGGTTTGACCACTGGGGCGAACAGCATCATACCAGAGGTGCGGGAACTGAACCCGGCGGAGCCGCTGATGTTCTTGAAAAGATGCTGGCATCCGGGGCTCATGTAAATTTTTATATGTTCCACGGCGGTACAAATTTCGGATTTACCAACGGTGCAAACGGCAATTACCGTGATGAATACGCTCCGACCGTGACCAGTTATGATTATGATTGTCCGCTGAACGAATACGGAGATGCTTCACCTAAATTTGAGTCATGCCAGAAAATAATTGCCAAATATTCAAACAATACGGCAATCGACAGAATCAAACCGGTTAAAACAATTTGTCCGGCTTCTTTTGAACTTACAGAAAGTGCATTTCTGCTCGACAATCTGGACAATCTGAAAACTTCAAACGGCAGCAGTATTATGCCGCCGACAATGGAGAAACTCGGAGAAAACTTCGGCTTTATCCATTACAGAACCCGACTTGAGGGTCCGATGCCGCTGGAGACGGAATTGTCCTGCAATGTTGAGAAACTCCGTCTTTTTGAAGTAAATGATTATGCAATGGTCTGGCTCGACGGCAAATATCTCGGAGCCCGTATGCGTGATGACGGCAGAAACGCTTTTGAACTGCCGCCGATCGGCAAAAATGGTGCAATTCTTGATATTGCAGTTGAAAATTGCGGCAGAAAAAATTACGGTCCCTACGTCGGCAAGGATTTCAAAGGTATTGCCGGATGCGTTGCTCTGGAACTGCAGAAACTTGTAAACTGGGATTACAATCTCCTGCCGATGGCGGATTTAAGCAGACTTAAATTCAGAAAATTCAATGATGCTCCGGCAACTTTTCACCGGGGAAAATTTGAAATCAGCGAAGCCGGAGAGGCTTTTCTCAAACGCCCCGGTACAAAAGGGCTGGTATGGGTAAACGGGTTCAATCTCGGCCGATACTGGAACATCGGCCCGACAGAAACTTTGTACATCCCCTCCCCTGTACTCAAAAAAGGCAGCAATGAAATAATCATCCTCGAACTGGATCATCTTGACTGCAAATATCTTGAGTTTTCACCGGAACCAATTCTCGGTTGACCAAATAAAAAAAACTGAATGTTTTTTGGGTGTTGTTTTGCATCATAAAAATATACCGTTCAACAATAAAAAAGACTGCTGCTTACCCTTTTTAAAGTTTTTGCAGCAGTCTGTTTAAAAATCTGAAAAATAAGGGCTGTTGCAAAACTTAAAAAAGTTTGCGATGCCCTTAATTTTTATTGTTTGCTATGTTCCCAATACGGGGAGATATCTGTATTTTGTGTTTTTTTGCAGGGGCTTACGCCGCCCCTGCACCCGGCGCCGGGTACGACCCGGAGCGATGTGACGCTGGCGCGTGAGTGTCAGCGGCTGGGTGCGTCAGGCTGTTT
>JAFVUZ010000122.1 GCA_017502435.1 Lentisphaeria bacterium | reverse complement strand
CTTCCTTAAACTCCTTATTGCTTGTCACGCCCTGCCGCACGCATACGGCTTTGCCGTGTGATACCAGCGGGATGGACATCCCCGGCTGTGCCGTGATACTCAGCCGTGTCAAATTTTCCTTCCTATAATCAATATTATTATATTCTCTGTAATTTACCTCCTTAATTCTTTGCTGTCAAGTAAATAAGTGTACTTTTTTATGATTTTTCATATCCTTTCTGTTATATTGTTGTTTTTATCAATCAAAAAAAGCTGATGCTTTCTGCATTTCATCATCAATAATATCTTTAAATATATCAAAAAGTTTGCTGATAACTTTTTTATTGCAATACAAATATTTTTTCAATGCCGCAGCAAAAATCCGGTGGTCATGTTTGACAATGGCTTCGCCGAGTAATGTCTGAAACTCCGAAAGTGCTGAAACTTTGTCCGGAAACGGTTCCGGAACGAACTGATTTTCAACCGCATAACGCTTTTTTTCATTCATCATATCACCTGTTTGTATGTAAAAAATTATTTACCGCTCCATACAAATTCAAATTGCCGGCAGTGATAAATTCCAGCGGCAATGCGGCAAGTTTGGCTGTCATAAAACGTTCTGCCGCTCTGCTGATGCCGCCGCCGACATAAATTTTATCCAACTGCAATTCATTCTGCCAGTCTGTCAGCAAATCCGCCAGTGCATTGCCGAAATCCTGCCAGATTTTATCTGTATTTGCACGTTCAGCCATCTCTTTGACACTTTTTGCATCAGGACAAGCTTGCAGCAGTGCCGCAGTTGAAACATAATTTTCTCCGATACCGTTGCGGAACGGTTTGTTCCACAGAGGATAAAGCGGAGTATCTTTTTCATTATTGATAAATTTTCCGTTTATCATAACTGCCGCCCCGAGACCGGTTCCGAGAGTTATACCGCCGAACCTGCCGCTGGTATTACCGACTGCTCCACCAAGAAATGCATTTGCATCGTGGAGAAATGTCATCGGCAATGCCGGAAAAAAATCTTTCAAACAACAATCTTTGACTGCCCGGAATTTATGTTCCATCCGGAAAATACCCTTGCGGTAGTCAAAAGGCCCCGGTACAGACATTGCAATACCGGAAATTCTGTTTCCTGAATGTTCAACGGCATTTTGATATACGGTCATAAAAGCATTTTTTATCTCATCAAAAGTGCCGTTTGAACACGCCGGAACTTCTGCAAGAGGTACAGTTTGACTGTCCGCTTCAAAAAGAGCGGATTTGAGAAATGTACCTCCTGCATCAACAGCAAGGATTATTTGAGCATTGTTTTGGTAACTTTGCACGGTGTCTTGCCGAGGTTGATGATTCCGTATTCGCCGAGGTCGGCGGGCAGAACGACCATATCCATATATTTTGCATGATATGATCTGGTCGGATCTTTTTTGGAGTAGATGAGAACTTCATCGCCCTGAACCAGTACGAGAACGTGGAATTTTTTGCCTTCGGTACTGTCGGAAACAGAGCGGTCAAAACTGAATCTTCTCAAACTGAAGTAAATAAGATCATGTTCGCCGACGATTTCTTCCTTCCAACCTTCACCTTCACGGACGGTGACTGGTTTGGGACGGAGAACACCGTCAACGGCAGAGCGTCTGCGGTCGGTGACGAGGACGTTTTTGCCGTGGATTGAGTGGATGGGACGGGGTTTACCGTCGAGATCGCTTCTCAAGTAGTCATACAGTTTGAAAGTGTAACTTCCGATAGTATATGAACCGATTTCCAGAACGACCTGATTTCTGCCGGAAGCGTGAATTGTGCCGCCGGGCAGCAGGAACTGATCGCCTTCTTCACTGGGGAAGGAGTTTACATATTTGTCATGGTCAAAAGCAACATATTCTTTTTCCGCTTTGTCGATGCATTTGTAAAATTCTTCAACATTGCAGTCATCGGTCAAGCCGAGATATGTTTTGCTGCCTGCAGTTTTGACACAGTAGTAACTTTCATCCTGCTGGAAGGGTTCGCCGAAGTTGTCCTGGTTGTATTTGCAGGGGGGGTGAACCTGAATTGACATATTGCCGCTGCCGCCGTAGGTATCATCGTAGTTGAAACGGATCGGGAAAACACAGCCGAAGCGTTCAACACTTTCTTTGCCCATGAGTTTTTCGCCGCAATGACGGAAAAATGTGCTGAAAGGACTATTGAATGTGCAGGGACCGACTTTGACCTGCAGACTGACTTCATTGGGAATCATGTCAAAAACCCATGCACAGTTACGCATATCTTCGGGAAGTTTACGGAGTTTTTTGACAAATTGACCGCCCCAGACACCTTCGATATAAACCGGAGTACAGCGGAACGGACGCTGAAGCATTTCTGCAAAAACTTTTTCCAGATCTGCAAATGCAATGAGACGCAGATCGTCAATATTGTTGCCGTCAATATAGTAATCAAGTGCATTGCCGTCCATCAACTGTTTGCGGTGAAGCATCATGATTTCATAATCATAATAATACATGCGGCGGAAGATGTATGACAAAGTACGTTTTTCTTTGTCGCCGAGCGGAGTGACTTTGCCGGCACGGATACGGACAGTAACAGCCATCGGAGTTACGTCAATAAATGCGACTTTGGCAGCGATTTTACGCAAAGTTTCGCAGGCGGCTCCGCAGCCGTAAACGACAACGAGTGAATTTTCTTTGGCGGCAGCTTGCAATTTATCTGCGAGAGCTGCGAGTTTGGCACTGTCAAAAAGTGAATCAAGTTCGCGGTGAACGCTTTTGCCGAAAAGCAGGATCGGGTCGATTACGCGGTCAGTGGGGAGACTTTCAGCAAGCATTTCATCCAATTCTTCAGATGATTTGTATGCTTCTGCAACGTCAAAAAATTTGACATCAGCATTGGCTTCTTCAATACGGACAAGCAGTTCCGGGAAGGATGCTCCGACATAACCGTCAACTGCGAGAATACCTTTGGTTCCGGCGAGCAAAGCACCGATTTTGATATTGCCGCGGAGAGCGGATTTAGTGGTTTCTGCAGGGAATGCAGGGAAATTGATTGCTTCCGGATCGACATACGGATACGGATTGAACATAAAACTCATGGTTTTACCTCCTTGTTTTCTTTTAATACTGTATGGGTTTTTGCCAAATTTCTTTCAGTTTTCTTAATATCATTGAGTGCCAGCATCACAGACAGAATATCGACAACCATCAACTGTGACAATCTGGATGTCATCGCTCCGATACGGAAATCATCCTCATTGGCACTTGTCAGCAGTACCATATCCGCAGATTCAGCTACCGGAGACTGGGAATAATTGCAAATTGCAGCGACAGGACAGCCGTTATTTTTTGCAACCTGGATATAATTGAGAATTTCAGTGTTTTCGCCGCGGAAGGAGACAACTATCATCAAATCGTTTTTCTCCATCAGCGAAGACATCATTTTGTTCATTGTCGGTTTGCTGTGATAAAAAGCGGGATAGCCCATGTGGACAAGTTTCATCTGCAAATCTTCACAGACAATACCGGATGCACCAAGTCCGCAAAGCATTATTTTACGGGCTTTTTTGATTTTTTCCACAATTTGCTGAATGATTTTTTCATCGCACATGGCAATAGTATCATTGATCGTCTGCAGATAATCTTTGCGGAAATCCTCCAGCAGTCTGCCGAAGCCGCTCCCTTTATTGACGCTGGCTGTATCGACTTGTGTCTGAAGCGGGATCAGATCGTGGGAAATTGCCCGCTTCATATCCGAAAAACCTTTGAACCCGAGTTTCTGACAGAAACGGATTATCTGGGCATTGTCGCAATTGCAGGCGGCAGCAACATCAGAAACTTTATCTCTGATCAGCAGACCGGGATTATGCAGAATGCAGTCTGCAATCCGGATGTAATTACCATGAAAAGAAGAATATAAATTCCTTATTTTCAACAAAGTTTTCGGTGTTGATTCAGTCATGACAGCCTCTATTATCAAAAAATTGAATTGCACTTTTTATAAAGTATCATATTTTTTGACAAATTCAAGAAGTAATCGTCATTTTTTTTGATTTTTTAATCAAAAGTGAGAACAACTTTGCCGATATTTTCTGCACGGCGGAGTACGCCGTGAGCGGCTTCAACTTCCTGAACCGGAAATACAGCATGAATATTTGAAATAAGTTTTCCTGATACAAAAAGCGGAAAAAGTTTGTCATGCAGAGCGTGCATGATACGGCTTTTTTCCTCTGAAGTACGGCTGCGGAGAGTTGAACCTATAAGTCTGATACGTTTTCTCCATACAGTTTCCAGATTTATGACGGTTTCTGCACCTGCCATAGTGGCGATCATGATCCAACGTCCGCCGAAAACCATATTTTTGAAACATTCACCCATAAGTTTGCCGCCGATACAGTCAAGTGCGACAGTCGGAGGATTGGCTTCAATGACAGGACGGACATCTTCGGTACGGTAATCGAGGACGAAATCGGCACCGAGTTTTTTGACAAAAGCGGCTTTTTCGGGTGAATCGATTGTGGTGATGACCTTTGCTCCCATAAGCTTTGCGTATTGAATGGCGGCAAGTCCGACACCGCTGGCTCCTGCCTGCATATAAAAAACATCGCCCTCTTTCATACCTCCGGCCTCAA
The DNA here is from genome assembly GCA_017502435.1 of Lentisphaeria bacterium. Taxonomy (GTDB): domain Bacteria; phylum Verrucomicrobiota; class Lentisphaeria; order Victivallales; family Victivallaceae; genus RGIG5270. The sequence continues at coordinate 7,535 of JAFVUZ010000122.1, read as the reverse complement.
GCTGAAGATTCAGATAAACCGTACTCCATACTTCAGGAATGGATGCCGCCTGAATGAAATCCATTTCTTCCGGGATTGCTACAACCATGCCTTCCGGAACGGCAATTTTTTCAGAATAACCGCCGCCGCCGACCAATGCACAAACACGATCACCGACTTTGAAAGCGGAATTTTCACCGGCTTCTGCAATGACACCGGACACTTCAAGTCCGCACCATTGCGGCCATTCCGGAGGTGAAGCATAACAGCCGTCTTTCTGCATTAAATCGGCACGGTTTACCGCTGCTGCACGGACGTTTATGATTACTTCGCCGTCTTTGCGGACGGGGTCGGCAACATCGGTCCAGAGAAAATTCAAATCTTTGTCAAGAATCATTGCTTTCATATTTTGTCTCCTTTTATATTGTTGAAATAATTCTGATGATATGCAAAAGAAAGCGGATCATGCCCGCTGATAATTTTTACCCCGGCACACTTAAGTTTACGCAACAGTGAAATTGCTTCAACTGAACTGAAACGTATTTCCCGGTCATCTTCAAGTGCCGCATCCATATAAAGTGCATCTTCTCAGCGTATGTCCATTTTTTTACTCAAAACGAGTCCAGTCAAAAAGAATCCCAAGAGGCGGCTGCTTTGATGTTCCGAGTTCTTTATAAACTTCAGGAGTATTTTCCGGAGAAACAATTTTATTGACAAGCGGTTCAATTTTCAAAGCACCCGCTTTGACCAGTTTCATAAAAACTGCATAATCATCTTTTTCCGTCCAATATCCGGGACGTGATTCAAATTTAGGCCGGGTAAAAGTATGGGCCCCGTATATTTCAATGCCTTTGCCGTGGATATATTTGTAAACATTGATAGGAGCATCCGATATTCTTGTACAGCCGAGGATGGAAATTCTCCCCATCGGAGCAGTATATTCCAATGCCTGTTGAAGTCCCGCGAGATGTCCGGTCACCTCCACTACTGCATTCGGTCCGCCGCCGGAAAGTTCACGGACCTTGTCAATAAAATCATCCTCGCGGGGATCAAACACATAATCAGCACCTGTTTCCAAAGCAATTTTACGGCGATCTTCAGAGAAATCACACGCAAGCACAGGATAGCCGCCGGAAAGTTTGGCCAGCTGAACAGAGAGCAAGCCCAAAAGCCCGAGCCCTGCGACCATGACACTTTCTCCCAGCTGTATCTGCAGTTTGCGAACACCGAGAAAAGGAAAACTGGCAATATGTGCCGCTGCAGCCTCCTGCTGACTGACCCCAGGCAGAACCGGAAATATACGATCCTGCTTTTTTTTGAACCATGAACAATGCCCGCTCCACGGCACTATAACATTATCTCCAACCTTAAAATCTGTTACATCCGCCCCCACAGCAGCCACGTGCCCTGCGGCACTGTACCCGGGGGTGCGGGGAAACTGTCCTTTTCTGTCTCCGTAAATACTGGTATTCGGCAGATCATAATAATTAGCAAGTTCAGTACCGGCACTAATCAAACTGTAATCTGTTTTGACAAGTACTTCATCACCCTGCAGAAATGAATCAAACTCTTTAGTGAGCAGCACGGCTTTTTCCTGTGCCGTAAAACAAACAGTTGAGACCTTCATAATGATATTCCTTTATATATTTTCTCTGAAAACTGTTATTTATTCTTCCATTCAATACATCCGGATGCGGCAAGGATCGCTTCATGAACAGTATAATCATGTTCAAATGAATATGAACTTTTACCGTTATTGCGTATCATATTGGCTAATTCCTGCATTTGAATATCATAGCGGTTTAACTGCGGCGGGAATTGCAGAATGTGTCTGCCTTTCGGGAAAGAACCGGAATTTTCGTTGAGAATCAGTTCGATTTCAACAGATTTGCCGTCAAAACGTTCAAGCGGCGAAAATTTGATCGTACCTTTTGAGCCTGCGATTTTCATTGCTCTGCCCATTGTATTGCCGGCATCCTGACAGCAGGAACGGACAGTTGCCAAAGCATTCGGATATTCGAGAACAGCCATGCAGTTGTTCTGATAATATTCAGGATGTCCTGCGGTTGTCTTCAAAAATGAAGTCACATTGTCAGGACGTCCCATCGCCGCAATGATAAAGTCAATCAGATGACAGCAGAGATTATACATCAAGCCGCCCTGAAATTTGGCAATATATTCCTGATAAAGTTCGCCTCCGTAACAGTGATTCATATCTGCATTGATTTCAAAAACATCACCGATAAGTTTTTCCCGTATGGCTTTCAGACAGAACTGAAACGCCGGATTGCCGCGGAACATATAACCGATTTGAAACGGAATATTTTTTGCCTTACAGCCGTCAAGCAATTTTTTATAGAGAGCCAGATCAGGACCTGCAGGTTTATCCATGTGCATAGCCAAACCGCGTTCCATACATTTAAGAGCGATGGGCACGAGGTCATTATTGGGAACTTCAACAGTTACGGCTTCAAGACCGGGATAATTCAATGCCTCCTCAAGAGTCATTTTGGGTACGTCTGCATAATATTCCGGCTTATTGGGATTTGGAATACGGGGAGTAGTACAGATGTCACGTTCATCAACATAGCCGATAAGGTCAAAAAGGTCCTTTCGCTGTTTCAGTACTTCCATTTTGCCGATGGCGTGTTCATGAAACATACCGATTTGAATTATTTTGATTTTTTTCATTTTTCAAACTCTCCCTTTTGCTTTCAAATATTCATCCATGCGTATATTGGCACTGATTTTCATCGCTTCATTGAAAAAATTATCCGGACAGCGTCCGATTTCATATTTCAGACCGTCATAAAGTTTCATCATATTTTTCTCCTGCATTCCGGTTGCGGCAAGCACTTTGGAATTATCAATTATGCGGTTGAACAAACGGTCATAGACAAGCTGCCAGCTGCCGGTGTACGGAAAACGTTCAAATCCGGTGACTGCTATTTTGAGAAAATCAGTCTGATCGACCCAAATTGCATTCAGATTGCAGATGTCTTTGTAATATTCCGCAATTTCGCCCCATGTATGATGTTCGGAAGTTGAAGTTGTAAAAGTTTCTCCCAATGCTTTTTCATTGAAAAGAAGTTCTGCTATCATTTTTGATACATCACCTGCCCAGCTCAAAGTTGCATGAATATTTCTGGCTGTTTCAGGGAGAACAACAGTTTTGCCGAGTTTTGCACGTGCAACAGTGGTTCCGGCTTCCAGAGTGACCAGCTGATAACGCAGAAGCGAGTAAGTTATCGCAGGGCGTACTATCGTCCAGTTTTTGCGTTTCCAACTTCTCAAAATATTCTCGCCGCGAGCCTTGTAAATTGCATAATCATCAGAATTTCTGAACATGATGTCACTGCTGTTGTCTGCAAGTCTGGGGGATTTTTCGGTTATCGGAACATCAGAACCATCATAAACCCGATAAGATGAAAGATAAATATAATGCTCTGTCGATTCCAGAAGTTCAGGCAGAAAAAGGACAAGTTCACTTGTCGGATAAGTAAGAAAATCGACTATGCCGTCATATCTGTTTTTCAGCAGTTCAGTACGGAAATCAAAATCTTTGGCCTGTGCTTTTATCAGATTGACCTGACAGCCGAAGTCATATTCATCCAATGATACTGCATCTACAGAATAACCTTTTGCCGCCAATTCTGGAACGAGATATTTTCCCATTGCCCCGGTTGCCCCGAGGACCAATACTTTTTTTGGTTTCATTTTCAACATCCGGATTGATTTATAAATTTGTTGTATATTATTTTAACTCTGAATGCGGCATTTGTCAAATATGCAATTCTTTTTTATTTGAAAAGTTTTCTGCAACATTTGATTTGATTTCGCAAAAATATGTGATATATTGAAATGTTATCAAAAAATGGAGAAACAGTTTCATGAATATCAGAAAAATTGCCCAACTCGCAGGAGTATCTCCTGCAACCGTATCCAGAGTTTTCAGTAGAAATCCCGGAGTCAGTCCGGAAGTCGCTAAACGGATAATCAAAATTGCCGCCGCTCACAATTATCATCCACGCATTTCAGAAAAACAGAAAAATGTAGTGTTGATAACGCCGTATAATTCAGTTTATCCGGTTCAAAGCTGTATTGATATGCTGCTGATGGCTCTTACTCAGGAATTGCCAAAAAACGGCTTCCGTGTGGAAATACTGCCGGTCAACAGTTTGGAACGCTTGCCTGATGTACGTTTCTGTGCCGCAGTCGCAATTGGTGTTGAACCGTCGGAATTGGCAGACTGGGACGACAGATTCAATGAGCCTCTGATTTTTCTTGACCGTTCGCCAACTGACAGCAAACATAGAAAAAATGTCTATTTTGTAAATTCCAACGAAAATGAATGTGTGGAACTTGCCATAAGTCATTTCAAGGAACGTAAATGCCGAAAAATAGGCTGCATTATTCACGGCAATCCCGGTGAAGGAAACGCAAGTGTCCGGGAAAAAGCTATTCGGCAGAATCTGAAAAAATTTGATTTCCCCTGCGAAGATAATCTGATTCATTTTTCCGGCAATGGCAGTGAGCGTTATGTTGAGTTGACCGGAAAATTACTGAAACTCGGAGTTGATGCACTTTTCTGTCCCGGCGGCAATGCCGGAATAACGGTTCTTTATGCACTGTCCTTATACGGCAGAGAAGTGCCGCAGGATATTTCTCTGATCGCATCGGAGCAGACGTTTTTTTCAAGTTATGCAGTGCCCCCTCAAACGACCGTCACTCAGGAATATCAACTGCTTGCCGCTGAAGTTACCGGACTTATTGGCAGATACCTTGACAATGAGTCAATTCCGTATATTACAACTTTGCCATACCGGTTGATAAAACGTGAAAGCGTAAAGTAAAATTGCAGTATAAAAAATACGCCTTCCGCATTATTGCAGAAGGAGCTTACTCAACGCACCATCCTCCTGCCTCTCAATTTTTTTTGAATACCAGTAAATGCTTAATTCAGAGATTTTCACTGTTGGCTTATCATAATCAATAAAGGCTGCAAAAATGCCGGAAACGCAAACAGTAATACAACAATTCCACGCCAAAAATGATGCAAAAATATAATATATATTCCGGTAAGAATAAAAAGCACAACAGACAATACCGGAAAAAGCCACAAAGTCAGATACTCAAATAAAGGCGTAAAAAGTGACATGTCATATAATATCAGCAAACTATGAAAAAAACCGAAGAAAATCAAAATAATACGTTCTTTTTTCTCTTCGCTTTCTGCATAACAATCACCGATAATTTTGGCGGTAACAGATTGAATAAAAAAAAGCAGCAATACCGCAATCCAATTACCTGCGACTTCAAAAAATTCGAATTTAATGCCGTGGCAAATTGCATTTACTACGGAAACTGCAATCGTTCCAGCTAAAGTGACACAAAACCATATAATTAATGCAATATTTTCGGGAAATAATAATTTCTTTTTCGGATTTTCCATTACTTCAACCTTTTTTTATCCTGTTCAGCCCATTGATATTTTTGGCGATCCTCTGCGGTAATTTTGCGTATTACACGGGCAGGATTGCCTGCGACCAGCGTATCTGCCGGAACATCCCGGATGACCACTGAACCGGCAGCGATAACCGCATTGTCTCCTATTGTCACCCCGCCGATAATCGTAACTGAACCGCCGATCCAGACATTATTGCCGACAGTAACAGGAAAAGCATACTCCCAACCGTCAATACGATCCTGTACATCCAGAGGATGCCCCGCCGCAAGAATAGAAACATTCGGAGCGATCCAGACATTATCTCCGAAGCGGCAAAAATTACCGTCGAGTACAATAAAATTATAATTGGCAAAAAAGTTTTCTCCAACTTCTATTCTGAATCCGTAATCACACTTGAACGGCGGCAGAATATTACAATTCTTACCGATTTTACCGAAAATCCCGGCAAGAAAATCTCGCCGTTCCTGAACCTGCGACGGCCGCATCTGATTATATTCATGGATAGCATCCTCTATTTTAAAACGGAAAGATGCCATTTCCGTAGTACGGTTTGGATTATAAAGCAGACCGGCTTCAGCTTTTTCCTGTTCAGTCATACCAGAGGGAACCGCTTTACACAAAATCTTTTTTTCTTTCATTCAACAACCTCTTTCAAAAACAAAAAACTTATTTACCATGCAGAATATCAGATTTTATATTATCATTGTTCAATTTATCTTCAGTTAAGATAGCACAAGATAAAGATTTTGCAAATTGAAATATTCATAGTCATTAAACAGTTCAGTTATTTATCGTGAATATAACTTTCTAAAAATTTTCTGCAAACAAAAAAAATACGCTTCCTGAAGACAGAAAGCGTATTTTTATATTCAGTAATAAGTTTTTATTACTTAACGATGTCACGGTATGCGTCCCATTTGGGATCATTTGCAAATGCACTGTAGCAGTAATCTTTCATTGTGAGTTTGGCTGCTGCTGCTTCGTCAAGAATAACTACACAGTCAGGATGCAGCTGGATGGCTGAGCCGGAAATCATTGAAGTCATCGGACCTTCAAGTGCTTTTGAAATAATATCTGCTTTGCGTTCTCCGGTTACCAGCATCAGAAGCTTTCTGGCATCCAGAACAGTGCCGACTCCCATAGTCAATGCACGGTTCGGCATCTTTTCGCCTTTGGCTTCGTCAAAATAAGGTCCGTTCTGGGCCATGGTTACAGGTGTCAGATTGACTGCACGGGTACGGCTTGACCAGTCAGAGAAAGGTTCGTTGAAACCAATGTGACCGGAAAGTCCGATGCCCAGAAGCTGCAGATCAACGCCGCCTGCTTCTTCCATCATCTCTTCGTAACGTGCACATTCTGCTTCCAAATCTTCGGCAACACCGTCTTCCAGATGGGTATTGCGTTTGTCAATGTTGATGCGGTCAAAGAAATGATAGTTCATGTAGTAACGATAGGAATTGTGATCTTCTGCAGGCAATCCGACATATTCATCCAGATTGAAGGTTTTGCACAATGAAAAATCCAACTTCATATCAGCAAGTTTGTGATAAAGATTTTCCATAGTAGCACCGGTTGCCAAACCCAAAGTCAGATTCGGTTTTGCCTTCAAAGCATCCGCAATAATCGCAGCTGCCAACTTTTCTGCTGTTTCAGCATTCTTGCAAATAACAATGTCCATTTTTTTACTCCTTTTGTTAAATGGTTGTTATGTAAATTGTTGAGTTTTTGTCAGGGGAGAAGAAAAAACCTTTTGGCGTTCCACCCGCCTTTTTATAATGTTCTTTTCTTCTCCCCGACACCCCCTCATCATTTTCCAAACCTTTTCATATACGCTTCCATTTTTTTGCTTCGAAAAAATCTGAAAGCGATGATATCAGTTTGATTTTCAGTATAATCCAATATCTTTTACTTTTCAGAAATACGCTTTTGAATTTTACGCAGTAAAAGAAAAAGCGTATTTCAACAAAAGTTTTTGCAAAAAGGGGTGGGGGTTCGGGGGCGGGGAAAAGAAACTTGTTTCAACAAGGTTTTTTCCCCGCCCCTGAATTTACCATCACGCTTTTTTCAAATTTTTGAAATATTCGATAGT
>JAFVUZ010000121.1 GCA_017502435.1 Lentisphaeria bacterium | reverse complement strand
ATCCGCCAACGGCTGCCTGTCCCGCCGCACAACTACTGTAAGCGGTGCGGCGGGCGCTGTAACTGCATCGGGCTTCAAACAACGGAAGAATTTGAAAGGAGAAAAGTTTTTCTTTGTTACTTTCTTTTTTCAAAAAGAAAGTAAGAAGGAATGAGACATTTGAGAGTATTGAGAATTTTGAGAGGAAGAACAACCTTCTCAAACCTCCCAAACCTCCCAAAATTCTCAAAATTCTCAAAATTCCCAAAATTCCCAAAATTCTCAAAAACATCCAACAAAAACTGAAAACCCAAACCCCTAACAAAAGGAGAAAAAATATGAAAAACAACCTCAAACAACATGACAAAATCAATATTATCGGAAGTTGTTTCACATTGATCGAACTTCTGGTAGTGATTGCCATCATCGCAATCCTTGCAGGAATGCTGCTGCCCGCACTCAATTCCGCCCGTGAACGTGCCAGAGCCGCAACCTGTGTCAGCAACCTCAAAACGATCGGAACTTATACCGGAATTTATCTCGGCGATAATAATGACAATTACTATCACTCCGGTAAAAATAGTACTGAAAACGGAGGCTGGGCTCGTGAATTACATTACAGCATGACTGGAATTGATCTTATCAATGAATTCAGTTTGGGTAAAGAGATATTCAAAGTATATTCAAAAAGCTGTATTATCAACTGTCCCTCTACAAAATTGAGTGCTCTGGCTGCCACTCCCGGAGAAAACTGGTATAAACTTCTGGCACAATGCAGTTATCAGGCAACTGCCGGTTGGGGTCTTGGTGCAGGTCCTACTGCATGGCCGAGGCTAAATGTCCCCGATTCCTCCCTATTCAAAGATAGCGATGGCTGGTTTAAACCCGGTAAAGGCGGACAAATTACAAGACCATCCCAAACAATACTCCTTGCTGAAGCAATGAAAGCAGGTTTCCCCGATCAAAATCCCGAAGGTTCTGTTATTTCAAAGCATAATGAAGCAACTCGTATATTCTCAACCCGTCATAACAATATGAACAATATCCTTGCTGCTGACGGACATGTTGCTAATATCAAAAGCAGTGTTATTCTTGACTGGTGGAAAAATAAAGCAAAAAATTGGGAGCGTGGAAATTGTCCAAACTTCGCCGAATGTCCTCTGCTTTAATTTCAAATAAAGGAAAACGATATGAAAAAGCAATTTACACTGGCTGAACTGCTGATTGTTTTCGCAATCATTGCAATCAACGCCGCACTGCTTCTCCCCGCATTGAACAATGCCAAAGAAGCCGCAAAATCCGTTTCATGCACCGGCAATCTCAAAAATATCGGCAAATATGTTGGTATGTATCTCAAAGATAACAACAACACTTACTTTGATTCCGGCAAACTCACCAATCAGAACGGATGGGCACGCAAACTCGCTGCCCATTTCCAGAAAGCCGACCTTATCAATATTTACAATATTGACAATGACTTTTTCAAAATCTGGGACAGAGAATGTATCCTCTACTGCCCCGATTCAAAACCGCGTTCTCTGGATGAAACTCCCGGAAACGGTTATCATGATTTCATCACCGGTGTAAGTTATCAGCCCATCACCGGATGGGGACTCGGTTCCGGCCCCACCGGATGGCCCGCAAACAAAAAAGGCCCCGACAAATGGCCCGAACCCGCCAAAGCAGATCAGATAAGTGCTCCTGCCAAAACCATCCTTTTCGCAGAGGCTCAGCTCGCTGCCGATCCCGCCCAAAATCCGACTAATTCAAATATCTATATCGGTGCTCTGAAAAACCGTACCTTCTCCAAACGCCACAACAGCGTCAATAATATTCTCGCCGTTGACGGCCACGTCGCCAGTATCAAATCCGACGACATCCTCAAATGGTTTGAAAAAGCACCCGCATGGACTCGCGGCAATTCCAATAACTACGCAGAATGTCCCTTGCTTTAAACTGAAACAAAGGAAACATATCATGAAAAAACAATTTACTCTGATTGAACTTCTGGTCGTCATCGCGATCATCACTATCCTGCCAGTGCAGAATTTTTGACCTTTGTTTCTTTCTTTTTCTTGATTATCAAGTATTTGTGATTTACAATACTTTTTAATGGCAGAATTTTTCAATTTTTCTGTCAAAACTTCTGTTCAGCTCAATTTTTCGGTGTTTTGGATGGTGTCGATGCAAAAAAAGCAGAAATAAGCAGAAGTCGCTTTGAGGTGAAATCCGCACTGT
>JAFVUZ010000120.1 GCA_017502435.1 Lentisphaeria bacterium | reverse complement strand
GGGGCTTACGCCGCCCGGCGTTCCACCCGCCTTTCTATTACGCTGACGCGTGACGCCGATTGCCTTGTCACGGCGTAGCACAGCGAAGACGGAACCCCGGCGCCGGGTACGACCCGGAGCGATGAGACGCTGGCACGAGAGTGTCAGCGGCTGGGAGCGTCAGGCTGTTTTTCGGCGAAATTTTCGTTTCGTCCTCCCGCATATAAAAGCGGGTGGAACGCTGCGGAATGACGAAATAAATCTTTCGCCGGACTTCGCTATAATTGGGGTATTGCCGTGTTTTGCTTACGCAAAACACTATACCCCAAACCCCTCAATTTTTTATTCTCAAAAAATTAATTTCATTATCTCCCCTCAAAGGGAACAGAGCGAAATAAAAAAATACGCCTTCATTTTTGCGAAAGCAGAGAAATGAAGGCGTAATGCTGCAGTTTTGAAACTTACTGCAGATTGAGCATGGTGCGGTAGTCTTTGACTTCGAGCAGCATACTTTCCATCTGGCGGAGTTTCCATTCGAGGTGCCATCTGTCGGTGACGTATTCCATTGAGGGTTCCCAGCCGAGGCGGGAGTCAAGTTCGACGAAAGGAATAGCGTCTTTGGCGTTCTGAATTTCTTCCTGAGCGAGGGCTTCGATTTTGTCGAGCCAGCCGAAAGATTCTTCAATTGATTCGGCGGTACGGAGTTTCATGTTGAGGCCGTACCATTTTTTCATATGGATACCGGTAATGATATTGGTACGGATGTAACGGCCGAGGTTGATGACACGCAAAGCATTTTCCTGTTTGTTATCGGGAATAAGTTTGAGAGCCTCTTCAATTTTTGCAATACCTTTTTCCCAGAGATCGAGCATGGTTTCAAGAGATTTGATTTCTTCGGGATGGCGGAGATTGCCGGGGACCTGACCGATATTTTCGTAGGGTTCGTACATGGTTTTGATAATTTTGTAGCCGAAGTGTGCACCGTCTTTGGTCGGGAATTTGATTTCTTTGGGGTGCATGGTGCGTGTGATGTTGGGCTGGAAGATGAAGGGATAACTCGGACCGACACGGAAGGGACCGTACTGATCTTCATTGGTGGGGGTAAAGTAGGTGATAGCTTCACTCCAGAACGCGTATGCTTCTTCCATGAGATCAGCGCCTTTGCCGTAGTCACGGACGAGAAGTTTTTTGAAGTAATCGTTCATGTCGATCCGGGGAGCCCAGAAAGCGGCACGTCCGAGATCGGTGACAAGAGAAGCTTCCCAGCCGTAGTGGTGGTTGTCGTAGAAGCGGAGCAGGTCCCAGTTTTCACGGGCTTCGTTGAGTTTTTCGAATTTTTTCATCCACTGCTGTGGAACGGGAACGTAACCGATACTGCCGAAGTCCCAGGTCAAGCCGCCGGTATTGGTGGTTGAGAGCAGCGGAATGCCGTATTCTTTTGCCATGGCACATTCAGAGGTGAAGTATTCTCCGGGTTCTGATTCAGAGATGGTGTAGTCCATAACGGCGGCGGTATATTTGCCGCGTTTGATTTTTTTGAACATTTCAAAAGTGACCTGAATTACGACATCTTTGGGCATCTTTTTGAGAAATTCACGGCGGAGTTCAGCATCAGTCCAACCCCAGTTGTAGGTATTGAAGATGACGAGAGCGTCTTTTTTGACGGCGTGAACTGCATCGGCAACGCCTTTGATCCATGCGGGATAATCTTCGCAGGGGAACCAGCCGGGAGCGGGTTTGACGCATGGAATGCCGTCAACAACACTCTCTCTTGCAGGTTTACCGGTGGTGCGGGGATCTTTGCTGGGGAACTGAGCGGATTCACCGACGAGCATAACGCCGATTGCATCAGGATAGTAACGGAAAAGATTTCCATAGACACTGTCGAAAAATTCTTTTGCATCGGGATCGTCCGGATGTTTGTATGCGGGCAGATAACTGTAAAGAACAGTGCCGAGACCGAATTTTTTGGCACGGGCGATCAGGTTGTTGATGTCGAGAACGCCGACGTTTGTTTTGTCAATGGCGGTTACAAAAACGACGACAGCATCAAAGCCTGCATGAGCGATGGCGTTGAGGTGACTGTCGGGGAAAAGTTCGATACCCCATCCGGAGTGGGTGATACGCGGGGAGATAAGTTTTTTGCGTTCAGTTTTCTGAATGGAGATGAACGGTGCTTCACGGAGATTCAGCTGGTCTTCGAGATAAACTGAACCGCAGAAAGCGTCTTTTGACATATTGCCGGTGATTTTAATGCCATCGGAGGTTACTTCAAAGATGTATGAATCTTTGGCAACAGAACTGTCAACGGCATAGGAAATTGAATTGCTGCAGACATCGCCCTGTTTGAGTTTGAGGCTCATGTTCATACTGGTAAAGAAGTAGTCCTGCAAATCTTTTGCAGCAGTCATAATTGTTTCATCTGCATTGGCAGGCACAATGATAACTGTGTCATCTGTGATGACAAAATCATTTACTTCGGGGGTGACAGAAAGATCACGGCGTCCGGGTTTGTGAACCTGATCGAATCTTTTGCGGAAATCGTAATTTTTTTCGATTTTCATGTTTTACTCCATTTTTATATTTTATTTCGCAGAATTACCTGAGTATTCTTGCGGATAAGTTCAGTTGTTCTTACAACAGCGAGTGCCTGAGTCATTGTGACCGGATATTCAGTTTGTCCGGAAAGAGCGAGATACAGGTGGTGATAAGCATCTTTCATATCGTATTTATTGGCGGGAGCGACGGGAATTTTTTCTTCGAGCCATTTTATATTGGCAGTATTGCCGTAACCGTTGTCGCGTGGAAGTGATTCAGCGTGCGGATGTTTGGGCGGCAGTTTGAAATCTTCCGGGAGTGTACGCATTTCGATAAATTTCTCATCTGCAGAGCGGAGTGTACCGCGGGTCCCCATGACGAAGTAAACATCGCCGTAAAGCGTTGCACCGTCGGAAATTTCGACGTCAACGACCATATTATTTTCGCCGGTCAGGACGAATTTTACATGGTCCTCTGCATTGCCTTCACAATTTATACGCTGCAAAGAGGCATAAATTTTGCTTGGCCGGCAGTTGAGAAAACGCAGGGCATGGTCAATAAGATGCGGTCCCCAGTTGTTGAGTTGACCGCCGCCGCATTCAGGCATGGTCTGCCAGTCGTTACGCATTTGAAAACGGTGACGGCAGAGTTTAACTTCAAAAATTTCACCGAGTTTACCGGAGGCGATTATCTCCTGAATATGGTTGAAAGCCGCTTCAAAACGGCGGTTGTGACGGATGAAAATCCGGTTCGGATAGAGTTTGTCGAGTTTTTCAAGTTCGTCTGCTTCTGCAGAGTTCATCGCTATCGGTTTTTCCAGATAGACGGTTTTTCCTGCTTCGAGTGCGATGCGTGTATATTCGACATGGCGCAGAGAGGGGACAACTATCGAGACTATTTCTGTTTCTTTGTCGAGAACGAACTTGGCAAAATCAGTATAAACAGATGCCGCAGGATAGCGTTTTTTAAATTCTTCACAGCGTTCAGGAGCAATGTCGCAGCCGCTGACGATTTCAAATTCATCGGAGAATTTGTCCAATTCTCCGCAATGCATATTCCAACCGGCTCTGCCGAGCCCGGCAATGCCGACTTTAAATTTTTTCATAAAATATTCCTGAAAATATGTTGATATTTTTTATTTCATATAAGATAGTACATTTTTGAAAAAAATCCATATAAAATGTAAAAAAAGAGTTGAAATTTTATGGTTTATAAAGTATATTTTATAACGTGTAAAGTAAAAAGAGGTTTTTTATGCCGAGATTGAGTCAAAATGCAAAAGCTGTTCTGGAACAGACCATGCGTCAGAGTATGCGTGATGCTGTTTATGAACTGTTGTCAGAAAAAGAACTCAATGCCATAAGTATTGCTGATGTGGCAAAAAAACTGAACGTCAGTTCTGTTACCGTTTACAATTATTATCCGTCACGCCGTCTGCTCGTTGATGATGCAATCAATGAATCACGTAAAAAGATGATGGAAAAACTTCTTTGCAGCAGTCGGAATGTGGAATCTGCAGAAGATAAACTTATGGCTCTGGCAAAAGTTATTTGCGACGATTTTGAACAGCACCGTTTTTTGTTTATGGCACGTTTTGCCGTTGTCCCGCAGGATGATGAAAATGCCGCCAGTGCCAGAGAATATTTCAAAGTTATCATTGATTGTTTCGCATCGGCAATAGATGAGGGGATAAAAAACGGTGATTTCCGTATGCTTAATTCAAAATATGCGGCAATGTCGCTTCTTGGTGCATTGATGAGTTTCAACCGTCACGCCGCTTTCAACTGGATAGATTTGAGCGTGCAGGAACGTCTGTCTGAGGTAAAAAATATCATAATAAATGGTTTTAAAATAAGGAATTGAAAAAATGATGAACATTGACAAAACTCTTTCAAAAGGTGCATTCGATTTTATTGACGATGCAAAAATCCAGTCTCTTGTGGATAATACAGTTGAGGATGCGGGCAGAGTCCGTGAAATCCTTGCCAAAAGTTTGGAGAAAAAACCGCTTTCTGTAGAAGAAACTGCCGCTTTGCTCGCAGTAAAAACTCCTGATCTGCTGGAGGAGATTTACAATACTGCCCGCAGACTCAAAAATGATGTTTACGGCAACCGCATCGTGCTTTTTGCTCCCTTGTATGTCGGAAATTATTGTATCAACAACTGCAAATATTGCGGCTTCCGCAATTCATTGACAACTGCAGTACGCCATACTTTGAGCGATGAAGAACTCAAAAATGAAGTGCTGGCATTGGAAAATGAAGGTCATAAACGTCTTATCCTCGTTTATGGCGAGGCTCCGATGTATACTCCGGAATTTATCGCCCATACCGTCCGTCTGACTTATCAGACAAAAGTCGGTAACGGAGAGATCCGCCGTGTCAATATCAATGCCGCTCCGCAGAGTGTCGAAGGTTTCCGAACCATCAAAGAGGCAGGAATCGGGACTTATCAGATTTTTCAGGAGACCTACAACAAACAGGCTTATCGTCTGTATCATCCCGAAAATACCATGAAAGGCGATTATATGTGGCGTCTGGACGGTATGGACAGAGCTTTTGAAGGCGGCTGTGACGATTTGGGAATCGGTGCACTTTTCGGTCTGTACGACTGGCGTTTTGAAGTTCTGGGACTGGTCACTCATGCACTGCATCTGCAGGATAAATTCGGGGTCGGTCCGCACACTATCAGCTTCCCCCGAATCAAACCGGCACACGGTCTTGATTTGGATTTGAAGTATCAGACAACCGATGAACAGTTTAAACAGTTGGTCGCTGTTCTCCGTCTTGCTGTTCCCTATACCGGATTGATTATGACCGCCCGTGAATCTGCCGAAATCCGTGATCAGGTCATTGACTTCGGCGTTTCCCAGATCGATGCCGGCACCCGTCTGGAAATCGGTTCATATCAGACCAAACGTACCGGCGAACAGCAGCTCAACCGTGAACAGTTCAAAATCGGTGATCCCCGTGAACTCGGAGAAGTTATGGAATGGCTGATGAACAAAGATTATATTCCGAGTTTCTGCACCAGTTGTTACAGACTCGGCAGAACCGGTGAACATTTTATGGAGTATGCAATCCCGGGGTTCATTCATAATTTCTGTACTCCCAATGCATTGCTGACTCTTTCTGAATATCTTGAAGACTATGCTCCCGAAACTACTAAAACTGCAGGTTATGCTTTGATTGAACGTGAAATTGCCAAAGTCAAAGACGAAGCGAAAGCAAAACTTATCCGTGAACGTCTGGCCAAAATCAAATCAGGAATGAGAGATCTTTATTTCTGATTTCAGCGGTTCAAAAATATAAAACAAAATTAAAAGGGTTTATTTATGGCTGAAACAACAGTAAAAAGAGGTTTTAACGGCAAACAGTTCGCAATCTGGCTGGCGGCATTGCTTATCGGCGGTTTTTTGGGAACTCTCGGCTGGGGCTGGCTTAATGACTTTTTCAATTTCATTGCCGCAGTTTATACCAGACTTTTCAAGTTTATTGCGGTGCCGACGATCGCATTGGCAATCATGACGACACTGGCAATGCTGGGGGCGAAAAAGAATACGGGGAAAATTTTTCTCAATACGGTGACTTATACATTGCTGACAACATTGATTGCTTCAGGAGTCGGGGCATTGCTTTATAAATTCATTGCCCCCGGCAATCTGCCGTCGGAACTTATTCAGAAAGGTCAGACCGATGTTCAGCAGTTCAAAAGTATTTCGTATTATGACCACATTCTGTCGGTCGTTCCGGATAATATTCTGACTCCGGTGGCAAGTGGAAATGTTTTGAGTATTCTGCTGGTTGCTTCAGCAATCGGATTGGCAATTGCATATCTCAAGGAATCGGAAAATGCACAGGTATTGCTGAAATGTATTCTGGGCTTGCAGGAGGTATTATTTTCATTGATCCGTGCATTGATTTGGACTTTGCCGCTCGGCATTACGGCATTTGCGGCACAACTGTCGGCTCAAATGTCCGGCGGAGTGATCGTCGGTTCGCTTGGCAAATATGTTGCAGTTGTGCTTGCAGGCAATGTCATTCAATTTTTTATCGTTCTGCCGCTGTTGCTCCTTTGCAGAGGGATAAATCCGCTGCGTGTACTCCGCGGGATGACACCTGCTGTTCTTATGGCACTTTTTACCAAAAGTTCAGCTGCAACACTGCCGGTCAATATTGAATGTGTTGAAAATAATCTCAATGCCAAACCTGCGGTTGCACGTTTTATTCTGCCGGTTTGCTGTACAATCAATATGAACGGCTGTGCGGCATTTATTCTGGTGACTTCACTTTTTGTCATGCAGAATGGCGGTATGCAGTTGACTTGGGGGACAATTCTGTTGTGGATATTGATTTCAGTTATTTCTGCAGTCGGCAATGCCGGCGTTCCGATGGGCTGTTATTTCCTGACTCTTTCGCTGATGTCCGGTATAAATGCTCCGATAGGTATTCTTGGTATTATTTTGCCGATTTATGCAATTATTGACATGATAGAAACCGCCGTCAACATCTGGTCCGATGCCTGTATTTGCGTCATTGTCGATAAAAAATTGAAAAAGGAAGATGTGGAATAAAATATGCCGCAGAAAGAAAAAGCAGAATTGAACGGATGGCAGTATCTGTTCAAGCAGCAGAAAAAGTCCGGGAAAACTGCTTTTTATGTGATGCTTTTTTCTGCATAAGAGCTTTGACGCATTCCAAAGGCGGTTTGCATTTTGCACTTTTCGCTGTCAAAAAAGACAATACGGCAATATACATAACCCAGATTGCGGCTGCAAAACTTACGAAACTTTGTGAAATAACTTATGAAGTTGCACAGATTATCGGCAATGTGCCGGTGATAATTTCTGTCTGTTGATATTTATTTGGCTCTGAACTAAACATTGACTGATAATAAAAAAAAATTGAGGGGGTTCGGGGGGGCGTTCCACCCGCCTTTTGGTCTGCTATCGCCTTGGCAAAAGCTCGTTGTGTATTTTTACAACGGAGTATTGTCAATGCGACAGCATATAAAAAGAGAGCTTGCT
>JAFVUZ010000119.1 GCA_017502435.1 Lentisphaeria bacterium | reverse complement strand
GCCGCCGACATTCACGCACCAGCGTAATATCGCACCGGGTCGTACCCGGCGCCGGGGATACAAGGGGGCGGCGTAAGCCCCCTTGTAATAAAAAATCAGTCTGTGTTTAGTACAGAGCCAAGAAAAAAACACTGCAACTATCTGCCCATAACGGGAATAAAGTTTTTTATACAATTCTGACCATGTTGCAAAGGTCAGAGTTTTTCGCAATGACCGGGGATTGATTCTGAATACTCGTCAAAAGATTTTTTATAACGTTCAGCGTATGATTTACTGAAACTTTTGGTCATATATCCGCGATAGCGAAGGACTTTCGGCTGGGCGTCCTGAAAAATGAATTTGATACGGTTGACCAGAGAGATTTCAAAATTTTCAAGCATATCCTCCTCTCTTGCCAGCGGATCGGCACCGGAAGCGTAAAAACTTTTGGCAGAAACACTTTTCTGCATATACTCTTTGGCTCTGATCATACGGGCCCAGATACCGAGCAGATTGCGGATATTCTGCTGCAGAAAAAGGTATTGTTCTTCGCGGCTTACAGTATCAGGACTTGAAAGGATGTTGATAATTGCATTTGTATCCTGAATTGCCAGGTCAAGAATGCCCATCATATTGAGGCAGATTTTGGATTGAGCGTCCTCAGTTTTGGCGAAAATATCCATTTTGGACAGATTGAATGCGGCATTGTATGCGGCATCACGGCGTCCCATCATCGACGGCAGATTCACTTTGGTCAGAAAATCTCCGACGATACGGGTTTTTGTTTTGACTCCGATACCGAGAGCTTCACGCAAACGACTCAAACCATCAGTAAAACTCATTTCACATCCTTTATAAAAATAATGTCCGCGGAAAAGATTTTATCATTTTCCGCAGACAGCAACAATTAAAATTCAGGGAAAAATTCTTTGCATTCTCTGTTCTTTTCAAAGACAGAGGCAATGGCAAGAAGTTTTTCTTCCTCAAGAGCCGGAGCAATAAACTGCATACCGATCGGCATTTTGCTTGCTTCATCAATACAGCAGGGCACGCTGATACCGCAGTTGCCGGAGAGATTGAGAGCAATAGTGAAAATGTCGGAAAGATACATACTCAGAGGATCGCTTTTGGCTCCGAATTTGAAAGCGACATCGGGTGTTACCGGCGTAAAAATGACATCACATTTCTCTGCGGCATTGACAAAGTCCTGACGGATAAGTGTACGGACTTTCTGGGCTTTGAGATAATATGCGTCATAGTAACCGCTTGAGAGAACATAAGTTCCGAGCAGGATACGGCGTTGAACTTCTTCACCGAATCCCTGACCGCGGCTTTCGAGGTATGTCTCAAGCAAATCTTTGTCGGGGACACGTTTACCGTAGCGGATACCGTCAAAGCGGGCAAGGTTTGCACTTGCTTCAGCGGTGGCAATGATATAGTAAACCGCAACGGCATATTTGGTATGCGGCATATCGACTTCAACGAGTTCCGCACCGAGAGACTTCAAAATTTCGATGGCTTTATCACAGCCTTTTTTCATACCTTCGCTCATACCGGGTGCTTCAAAATACTGTTTTGGCAAACCGATTTTTACACCTTTCAAATCAGCGGGGGCATTTTTGACAGCCTTGATATATTCTTTGGGTTCAACCGGCAATGAAGTTGAATCCATTTTGTCTTTGCCTGCGATACATTCAAGAATGATCGCACTGTCTTCGACGTCCTGAGTCATCGGACCAATCTGATCCAGACTGGAGGCAAATGCAACAAGTCCGTTGCGGGAAACAAGTCCGTAGGTCGGCTTGAGACCGACAATACCGCAGAATGCGGCAGGCTGACGGATTGAACCGCCGGTATCTGAACCAAGTGCGGCAGGAACAAATCTTGCAGCAACAGCGGCGGCTGAACCGCCGGAAGAACCGCCCGGAACACGTTCAGTATCAAAAGGGTTGTGTGTTTTGAGGAATGAACTGTTTTCGCAGGAACTTCCCATTGCAAATTCATCCATATTCAAGCGTCCGAAAGGAATGAATCCTTTGGCTTTCAAACGTTCAACAACAGTTGAGTCATAAGGAGATATGACATTGGAAAGAATTTGAGATGCAGATGCAATATAGTCACCTTTGACACTGATGCAGTCTTTGATACCGATCAAAATACCGTCATAGGGAGAAAGAGTTTTTCCCTCTGCACGGCGTTTATCGGATTCTTCTGCGGCCTTGCGGGCAGCTTCGCGGTCGATTTTGATAAAAGCACCGATTTCTGAATCTTTGGCATCAATGCGACCAAGAAAATCGTCGAGCATCTGAACGGCGGAAGTTTTGCCCTGTGCGAGCAAGTCCGCCAGTTCATGAATGGTTGAATGCTGAAAATCCATATCAATTGCTCCCTTCTCCGGGGAGAACCCGCGGAAGTTTGATAGTTTCTGACTGAACGAGTTCAGGAGCATTATCAAGCAGTACACGTCCGTACGGCTCACCGGCTTCGTCCTCGCGGATGACATTGGTCATTTTGGTAGCGTGGGCGGTCGGTTCGATATTGCTGACATCGAGTTCGTTGAGTTCACTGATATATGAAAGGATCGCTTCCATATCCTGCTGGAGTTTTCCGATTTGGCTCTCGTCCAGTTTGAGACGGGCCAAATCGGCAACATAGCGTACATCAATAGAATTTTCAGCCATGATACAACCCTGTTTTTATGCTTTTTCGCAAGTCAGAGTTTTGCTGACAAGATCGCAGACTTCGGAGGGACCGAAATACTGAATGGGACCGGGATAGACATAAGCGGTTTCAATAGCCCATTTGTCGCGGTTGGCAGCAAAGAAAGCAAAAGGTTTGCCGTCGAGTTCGACAAGTGCTTTTTTGATAACGGGTTTGTCATGACCGTGACGGCGTTCGATATTCATCATCATAGTGATCGGAATACCGCCTGCGATCCATTCGTCGGATTTTTTGATATTGTTACGGACACTGGACATATAACCGGTTTTGCCTGCACCGATGAGAGCGGCAGCATTGAAACCGAGGCTGTAGCAGTAGTCAGCGTCGAAGTTGGAGGGAGCGGCACAACGGCCTTCGTAACCGAAGAAGTGGACCTGAGTTGAGAATTTGCCTTTGAATTCAGGCATTGATTTAAGCTGGGTTTTGACCATTTCAGCAAGCATTTTTTCAGTTTCAATAAGAGAAACCTGAACGTTGCCGTGGGGGTCACGGTCATTGCAGAGCTGGAGCTGGATGCCTTTGGGAAGTGAATTAAAAACAGCTTTGGATTCAGCACCGAGTTTGCCGACGACGAAAGCGATTTTGGAATCAGCATCGTTGAGTTTGCCGAATGCTTCTGCTTCCTGAGCGAGCAGGTCGTTGAGTTCAGCGATGAGAGATTTGATTTCGGGAATGAATTCGATCAAGCCTTCGGGAATGAGAGCAACACCGAAGTTGAGACCTTTGTCAGCACGTGCGATAACGGCTTTGGCAATTGAGTTGACAACTTCGCCGAGAGTCATTTTTTTGGCTTCAACTTCTTCGGAGATGATAGCGACGTTGGGCTGGGTCTGCAGAGCACATTCAAGAGCGATGTGAGAAGCGGAACGGCCCATCAGTTTGATGAAGTGCCAGTATTTTTTGGCGGAGTTTGCGTCACGGCCGATGTTGCCGATAAGTTCGCTGTAAACACGGCAGGCGGTATCAAAACCGAAACTGGTTTCGATCCATTCGTTCTTGAGGTCGCCGTCAATGGTTTTGGGGCAGCCGATAACCTGGATCGGAATATTGTTGTGCTTGTAATATTCAGCGAGGAGACATGCGTTGGTATTTGAGTCGTCACCGCCGATGATGACGAGAGCGGAGATATTGAGAGCTTTGCAGTTTTCTGCACCTTTTTTGAACTGTTCTTCAGTTTCAAGTTTGGTACGGCCGGAACCGATCATATCGAAACCGCCGGTATTGCGATAAGCGTCGATGATGTCGCCGGTAAGTTCCATAAATTCATTCTTAACGAGACCATCGGGGCCTTTGAGGAAGCCGTAGAGTTTGCTGTCGGCATTGATTGATTTGATACCGTCAAAAAGACCTGCGATAACGTTGTGACCGCCGGGAGCCTGACCGCCGGAAAGAATAACACCGACGTTGATAGCGTTACCTTTTGCACCTTCGCCCTGTTCAAAAGTCAGAACGGGGCTGCCGAAAGTGGAGGGGAAAAGAGCTTTGATTTTGTCAACATCGCTGACAGCGGTGGTGGGTTCACCTGAAACGACTTTGACGAGAGCACCTTTACGGAGTGCGACGGGGAGTTTGGGTGCATAAGCACTGCGGGCCTTCTGAAGAGGAGAAATAGCCATTTTTTGTAACCTTTCAGTTATGTTATTAAAAGTTGAGAAAATTACGATTCATTACATATATGTAATTTAATACCATTTTATACATTTTTCAAGATAAAAATGCAAAAAAATTCTTATAAGCAGTGGAAAAAGTAAAAAATTGCAGTATCTTAATAAAAACTGAACTTTAAAATCAATATCAATAAAGAGACGATATGAGAAATATATCAAACTTTATACAGCAGGAACTGCACGGCTGGAAGAAATGGGAAATTGCATGGATGATTTTCTGTACCGCGGCTATCATTATTCTGTCGCTGATACTGCAAGACAACTGGCTCGGGATTTTATCCGCTCTCACCGGCACATGGTATGCCTTGTGGGCGGGCAAAGGCAAAGTCAGCTGTTATTTTTTCGGCATGATAAACAGTTTTTCTTACGGTCTTATTTCGTATCAGTACCAGCTTTTCGGAGAAGTCATGCTGAACTGGGGATATTACTTTCCGATGATGTTTGTCGGGCTTTTTTTCTGGCGTAAACATCTGAATAAAAAACAGGAAATCTTCAAAACAAAACTCAACTGGCAGGGAAGATTGATACTTGCAGCGGCTTCAGCAGCAGGCATTATTTTGTATGCACTGCTTTTGAAATTCATCGGCGGCAGAACTCCCGGACTTGACAGTCTGAGTACCGTTCTCTCAATCGCCGCAATGATAATGACTGTCAAAAGATGCGTTGAACAATGGTTTTTGTGGACAGTCGTGAATATTGCATCTATAATAATGTGGCTCAGAATTTATCTGACAGAAGGCGGTGCAGTAGCAAGCCTTCTGATGTGGTGTATCGCACTTGCCAACGGAATAATTTTTTACATTCAATGGTCAAAAGAGGTTGAAAATGACTGAAAAATACACAACCGTGATACTTGCAGACGGAGATTTCCCGTCAACGCCCAAAACCATGCAGATTTTAAAGCAGGCAAAGCATATCGTATGCTGTGACGGTGCTGCGGAAAAACTGCTCCGTTTCGGGCTCGAACCGGATGCGATTGTCGGAGATCTGGACAGCCTTGCCGTCAAATTACAGGAAAAATACGCAGGCAAAATAATCCATATTGCCGAACAGGAAAGCAACGACTTGAGCAAGGCTTTCCGTTACTGCCGCTCTCAAAATTATGAAAATGTCGTAATCCTCGGAGCAACCGGCAAACGCGAAGACCACACTCTCGGCAATCTGTCACTGCTGGCAATGTATGCAAAAGAACTGCCGGATATAAAAATAATCACCGATCACGGCGAATTTTTTGTAATCTTTGAAGGCGGAACTTTTGAAGCAACTCCGGGAGAACAGATTTCAATAATTTCGCTCGACAGTCATCTGACCATTACAAATTCCGAAAATCTTAAATATCCGATAAAAAATCTGACTTTGACTTACTGGTGGCAGGCCACCTTGAATGAAGCCTTATCGGATACTTTTTCTCTGGATTTTCCGCCGCATCATCCTGTGCTTATTTACCGTGCTGCCAAAAACAAAATATGATAATTTGTTTAGTGTCTGAATTATTTTTTTGATTATTCGCATAATTTTTCTTGAAATTAGACGTTATTATGTTATATTAAACAAAATTATCATGAAAATGCATCGATAACATAAGGAGTAAAATTATATGCGTTTATTCAATTTAGCCGCCGCCTGCGTTTCTGCAACTCTCGTATTTTCAGGTTGTTACAAATATGATAAACCCACCGCCGCCACTTTGGAAAAAGAATTCCAGCAGCGTAAACGCGACGGTGCCGACGAACTGCTCAAAGATGTAAAACTGCTCACTATCGAAAACGCTCAGCGTATCGCTCTGGCAAACAACCCTGATTACAGAAGTGCATATCATGCAGTCAATGCCGCTCAAATGGTTTATTATCAGGCACTTGGCAGTTTTGCTCCGACTATTGATGCATCTTTCAGCATCGGTCAGTCTCACAGCTGGCCCGAAGGCAGTTCCGCAAGTTACGGCCGCAGCAATAACTTCTATACCCGTACCGGAATCGGTGCAAACTGGGTCCTTTTCAACGGTCTCGCCCGTTACTTCCAGGCAAAAATAGCAAAAAGCGGTCACAATTACCAGCTGGCTATGGAAGAAGACGCCTGCCGCACCTTGCTCCGCGGTGTCGCTTATGCTTACAACGAAATCATGCTCGCCAAAGAAAATATTCGCATCGCCGACAAAGATATGTCTTTCCAGCAGGACTGTCTGCGTGAAACCGAACTCAAATATGAAGTCGGAACCGTCCCCCTGAGCGAAGTTCTCAACTTTAAAATCCGCGTCAACAATGCAATTTCCAGCAAAATTGCCGCTGAACGCACTTACGAAATCGCAACTTACGCCCTCGCAGTTCTGATGGGTTATCCCGAAGGTAAATTCCCCGAATGGGTCAAATTCGCTGAAATCAAAACCGACCTCGACGCCATCATTCCCAAAGTCGAAGTCTATCTCGATACCGCCCTCGCCAACCGTCCCGACCTCCGCGGTATGCGTGAACAATTGAAAATCGCTGAATACAGCAAATACAAAAGTTACAGTGCATTCTCTCCTGTTGTTTCCGCTTATGTCAATTTCAACTACAATACCTCCGATACCCGTCAGTATGATCCCCGCCGTCACAGCACCGGCAGAGGCCCCAACTTTGAATACGGTGCTCAGGTTAACTGGACCCTTTTCAACGGTTTGATCCGCTACAACCAAATGCGTGAAGCCCAGGCCAATATGGCTATCGCTGAATTCTCTCTTGCCAGTGCATGGCTCAGTGTTGTTCAGGAAGTCCGTACCGCTTACATCAACTACCTCCAGAGCGTCCGCCAGTCCAAAGTTTTTGAAGAAACCCTCAAATTCAGTACCGAACAGCGAGACCTCGTCGCCAAAGAATATGAAGCAGGCACCATCGGCATTACCCGCTTGAACGAAGTTCAGAAAGACCTCGTCGATGCCGAAGCAACCCTCGCAACTGCTTATATCAATACCAAAAACGCCATGGTTCAGCTTGAAGCCGCCGCCGGTTTGATAAGTTTGAATTACAAGAAACTCACCGGTGACGAAAACGCAAAAACTCAGGCAGTCGATGACGTACAGACCGAAGTCATCAAATCCGGCGAAAAAGAAATGCCCACCCTCCCCGCAAATCCGAAACCTCAAGAATAATATCATGGCTGAAAGCAAAAATTATTCTGTCAAAATATACGGACATGACGTCTTGAAACAGGTCGCAGAACCCGTAAGCACTATCGATGCCGAAATCATTCAGCTTGCCTCCGATATGACCGTCATGATGGATAAATATGACGGTATCGGCTTGGCAGCACCGCAGATCGGTGTCAGCAAGCGCATCGTCATACTCGGAGTCCCCGATTCGCCCGAAAGCCGCACCGGAACTCCGGGCGAAGAACTGCTGCTGCCCATGATGCCCATGGCAATCATAAACCCGGAAATCACCGCCGTTTCCGATGCAACAATCAAATGCGACGAAGGATGTTTGAGCGTACCGGATATTTTCGGTCCGGTTGAACGCCCCGCCAGAGTCGTTCTCCGTGCGACCCTGCTTGACGGCAGCACAATAGAGTGTGAATGCGGCGGCTTGCTTGCCCGCTGTATTCAGCACGAACTGGATCATCTTGACGGATACTGTTTTGTTGACCGCATGACTGATGCGGCCCGCAACAATGTCGGATTCAAACTTTTCAGGCTCGAAAAGTACGGCAAAAAACACAACTTTGAACGTCCATGCAAAAAATAAATAAAACATCTTTTATCAATGCTCTTGCCGGAGTTTGCGTCTCTGTTGAAATTTTTCAGAAACTCAAACAGCAGAAAGTCTGGCGGACGTTACTTCATTTCGGATTTCTTGCATTTCTCTGCAGTTTATTCATTATGCTGGCAGGACATGGTCATATGCTCGAAGAAATCGACAAGCCGCTGGATATTTTCGAAAAAAGTGCAGGCGGCATCGTCCTGCGTGACGGCGGCTTTTATCCGGAAAAAGAACCGGAAAAAGCCTACGAAATAATGCTTTCACCGCTTATCAAACTGGTTTATTCCCCCCGTTTTGCTCTGTTCAACAGTGATTGGATAAACAAAAACGGCATAACAATTCTGTGGTTTCCCCGTTTCTGGTGCGTCACAATGACATCATCACAAACTTTGAGAATGCGTGTATTCTCCGGCTTTCCGGACTCGTCTATGCAGGAAATGCTTGATATAGATGACCGTGATGAACTTATGGAATATCTGGAAAAACGCAGTATTGAAGCGGATAAAAAAGTAAAAAAAACTGATGGGAAATCATTTATGGTCAGCCGTTTGGAAATCGAAAAATTTTATCTTGGCGGCAGATTTTTCTATTACTGGTTTGAATTTTGTATTCAGGCACTTTTCTGCACACTTTTGTTCAGTGTTTTTTACCGTTTTGTCGGAGCCAGAAGCAATACGAAACTCAAATTCAGTGAAATTTTCTGCTCCAGTTTTTATGCAGCAATGCCGCCGATGCTGATCGCATCATTTTTCCCGGCACTTGATTTGCCGTTTCTGCAGTTCAACACAGTTTTTCTGATCGGTTATTTCATTTATTTTCTATATGTGCTCAACTATCTTGAACAAAATGCCACTGAAAACTCTTCACTGCAAAAAGGAGATTAAATATGGATTCTGCAAATTTTCTGAAAACTCCCGTCTGGTATCCTGCTTTGGCCAACAGAACATTTCTCACCTCCTTTGTCAAACTCCGGAGCGAAGCTGTCAAAGCACTCGCCGATGGTATCAAATATGACGAAAACCCCGATTCTCCCATTGCTCAGACTATCAATGAATTGCGTATAGCCATGAATGCAGTCCCGGGCAATTCATTTGTCTTTACAGACTGCTGTGCACCGACTGATACGGAACGTTTTCTCAACAAAAACGGTGCGGTTTTTTCAGCGGAATCCGCCTGGAACAATCTCGCACAGAGTTTCAAAGTCAGAGAAAACGCCGCCGCCGGCAAAATCGAACATATCTGCATCCGCCCCTTCCGCCGCATGAATCGCACCCGCGAATTTCGCCTGTTTATTTATGAAGGGCAGCTTTCTGCAATGAGCCAGTATTATCTGATACGCCATTTCCGCCGTCTGGAGGGTGTCAAAGAAGCATACTGGGAAAAGGCGAAAAAATTTATTGATGAGATAATCTGGCTGCTGCCGGTCAAAACACTGGTCATGGATATTTATTTTACATCTGACAATGAAATTCTGATCATCGATCTCAATCCGTGGGGAGAGCCTACAGAACCTCTGATGCTTGACAGTTGGGACAGAGACTGGAATACTCCTGCCGGAATAGTTCTGATGCCCGTTCCGATTCCGATTTCAGGCGATGTAAACATTTCTTTTTAATTTTTTTCATCCCTGAATTTGATTTTTTTTGACTTTGTACTATATTATGGCGTTGTCCGGATGTTCAGACCGCCATATCTCCACATCCGATCCAGAGGAATAACCATTCACAAAAGGATATGCATTGAGTTGCATTAAACATTGTCCGTGATACTGCAAGCCCCCCGACGGCAGTTGCCGGGTTTTGCGGTATTGAAATTCAAAGACGACACCGGAAACCTTTCCCCGAGGGATGGGCATAGAAAACACGGGATGTAAACCAGGTTCTGAGCAAAGAACTGCAGCAAATCGCAGGTCTTTTACCGGAAACACGGAATAAAATCCGCAGTTTTTGTGATGTGTATAAAAACTTGTATGCAATGAACGGCATTATGCCGCCCGTTTTCATGGAGCAAGTTTTCCGTTGCCGGACTTTTTAAACGGTTTGATACCGGGAAAGGCAGCTAATCATGTTTCAGATTTTTTATAAAGATGACGGCGATCTGCGTCAGTTGAGAAATATCCAGCCGGGTGCATGGGTCAATATCACCGCCCCGTCAGGAGCGGAACTTGAAGCAATCAGCAAACTTTTGAATATTCCGTTGAGTATGCTTACCGACCCGCTGGACGAAGATGAACGCTCCCGTATCGAAATCGAAGATGATTATCTGCTGATACTGCTGCGTGTACCTTATTTTGCAAGTGAAGCTGAGGTTCCCTTCAAAACCGTACCTCTCGGTATAATTTACGGCAAGGATTTTGTCGTCACTGTCGGTGCCAGGAACCCCGCCATTATTCAGGACTTCATACAGGGCAGAGTTAAAAATTTTGTTACCACCAACCGTGAACGTTTTATTTTCCAGATATTCTACCGTGCGGCACTGCTCTTTCTGAATTATCTGAAAGAAATCAACATCCGCAGCCACGAAATCGAACAGGAACTGCAGCACGCCGTCAGCAATACAGAACTTATCAAACTGCAATTGCTGGAAAAAAGTCTGGTCTATTTCACAACAAGTTTGCGTGCCGATGAAATCATGATCGGACGTCTTGCCAATATCAAACAATTCAAAGTTTCAGAAGATGACGAAGACCTTTTTGCCGACGTCAGCGTTGAATACCGTCAGGCGTTGGAAATGGCAAACGTTTACAGCAACATTCTTAACGGCATGATGAATACATTTGCCTCTATCATCTCCAACAATCTGAATCTGGTCATGCGTATTTTGACCTCTTTGACGGTAATTCTGATGCTGCCGACGTTATTGACCAGTATGTACGGAATGAACGTAAAACTGCCCATGCAGGGCCATCCCTACGCATTTTTTGTAGTTATGGGAGCGAGTGTGGTTCTGGCGGTGGTTGCCATTACAATAATGATCAAAAAGCGATGGATTTAAACAGAAACACCCAAAATGATTGAACCCGGAGCAAAAAATTCTTTCGTCCGCATCGTATGGCTGATACTCTTTCTCGGAGTATTATCTGTAATATTTGACTTCCGCAATTTTCATATACGGGATCTCTCGCAGAATGAAGGGCTGTATGCCGCCGTAGCCGCCGGGATCAATGCAGATCATCCGATGAGTATAGTTCACGGAGTAGGTATCAAAAACAATTATTTCCTCTATCCGTGGCTGTGTTCATTGTTCCACAGATTCACAGAATTTCAACTGCCGTACACCATGCGGTACATAAACTTTTTCTTTATGGCGGCAACAGCGTTACTGATCGGCTTGACGGCGGGTTTTACCAGAGATTTCAAAGCGGGCATGGTCGGCATCAGTTTTTTCTGTGCCAATTTATTTGTATTCATGTATTCGCAATATGCAAGTCCGCTGATGATGAGTCTTTTTCTGTTGTTTTCCGCCCAGAGTGCCTGGGTCTATTTCGGATTCAGCAAAGGTAAATGGAACTGGGCATGGATAAGCAGTCTATTTCTGTTGAGCTGCGGCTTTCTATCCGGCGGAATAAAGATAGTCATTTACTTTTTTCTGCCGCTGCTTTTCATGCACCGTCCGCTTAAAATATCCTCAAAAATCAACAAAAAAGGTTTTGTCCTCGGTGTACTTTTCATACTTGGAGCATTGATATTCAAAATGATGCCGCAAATATTATACAGCAGAACTATGGAGTGGACATATATGCCTCTGGCGTACCGCGGCATGGGAAATTTTCTTTTGAATATAATCTGGTCTCCGGTGCAGTTGCTGCTGGTTATGCTGCCGTGGACATTATTGATATGGATGCCTTTTTGTGCCGCGATCAGACCACTGGACAAAACGCCGATATTCAGCCATTATTTCAGAGTTATATTCATAACAGATTTTCTTTTTACTCTGTTGAACCCCTTGAGTACGATGGATGATTTCATGTTTACACTGCCGCCGCTGGCACTGCTCTGTGCCATAACTTATGATACTGCGGTCAGACGTTATTCAGTTGAAATGCGGCATCTGATACTTATATGCGGCTACATTCCTGCCATACTTGCGGCGGTTTTGATGATATATTGTTTCTGTCCGTATGAGCTTGTCGTACAGCACGTAAATTTCCTGCCGCTGACGAACGGTAAAGAACGTATTTTCAGTGCGATTCTGGCATTTTTTGCACTGTCAATATGGATTTATCATTACCGCAAGCATGGGCAATTATGGCTGATAATGTTATTTACCGGCGGAGCAATCGGGCTGTTCTGCCAGCTTACCTTCATCCCGTACATAAACAGCGACCGCAGCCGCAGTGAACTCGGCAGCAGAATCAGACAGATTATTGAAGAAGATTGCAATACCAACAATGCCGTCGTCTATAAAAAAGACATCCTTGACCTTTACAGTGAATCATATTATATGCATAAAGAAGTAAACAAAATAGACAGTCTTGACAATATCGATAACAAGAAAAAAGTCATTTATCTGCTGACTACAGACTTCCCGCAATACCCCGAACGGACATGGAAAAATCTGTTTGAAACAACTTACCGGGGCCGGAAACTCTGCCTCTACCGCGGTGAAATCACCAAACGCAAAGAGTTGATAAACCGCCGCAATCAGCCGCCCGCCGCCGACGGAGATAAAAAATGAAAATCATTACTGAACTTACCCTCGCCGAATTGACCGCAGAACTGAAAGCCATGGGCGAACCTTCCTTCCGTGCCAAACAGATACACGAATGGATTTACCGCAAAAATGCCGCTTCATGGGATGCCATGAGCAATATCAGCAAGGACTTGCGGCAGAAATGTGCCGAAAAGTGGAAATTCACCTCCGTTGAAGAGTGCGAATCTGTGAAATCTTCCGACGGAACTGAAAAATTACTGCTCAAACTCCATGACGGAGAATTGATTGAGATGGTGATAATCCCCGCGGAAAAACGGATAACTTTCTGCCTCAGCACGCAAGTCGGATGCCCTGTCGGCTGTCTTTTCTGTGCCAGCGGCCGCAACGGTCTGACCCGCAACCTTGCCATGCATGAGATAATCGGAGAATTTCAAACCGGCTGTGCCAAAACAGGCAGACTGCCTGATAATATCGTTTTTATGGGCATCGGCGAAGGCCTGCTCAATTATGAAAATCTGCTGAGTGCCATAGAACGGTTGACAGAAAATGAATACTTCGGCATGGGAGTACGCAGAATAACCGTTTCAACCAGCGGTTTCGTCCCCGGAATGCTGAAACTCGCAGAGCGGCAGCAGGAACTCAATCTCGCCATCTCTCTGCACGCTCCGAATGATGAAATACGCTCAAAAATCATTCCCGGCAAAATCAGTTACCCAATCTCTGAAATAATGGAGGCCGCCGACGTTTACAGAGAAAAATGCAACCGTATGGTAACTCTCGAATACACCCTGCTGGACGGCATAAATGACTCCCCTGATGCGGCATCCGCTCTCGCAGAAATCGCCCGCAAACATCATGCCAAAGTCAATCTCATCCCGTACAATGATACCGGAAGCGACTTCAAACGTCCGTCAGATAAAAAAATAAATAAATTTGAACAGATAATCGACCGTGCAGGCGTCGCTGTTTCCGTCCGCAGAGAACGTGGTTCCGACCGGGCCGGAGCCTGCGGACAACTCCGCCACCAGAGGAGCTGAAACAGGCACAATGCCGCCATTTTACGGACAGAATACCAACTTGACAACCGGCAAAGTTCCCTTGAGCAGTGCCTCAAAAAATTCATGACAATCATCAAATGAACAAGTATGAGTCTGAAAAAGTTCCGCCGGAATCAATCCACGCTTTATCAAATCCAATGCTGCCGGAAAATTTATGGCAGGTTCAGCAAAGGAAGGTTTCAGTGTGATTTTATTGAAAATTGCACGATTTACATCAAAATCAATAATATTATCCCCCTTTTTGAAACTCAAGCCGAGATAAATAATTTCTCCGCCGTAGCGGATAATATCAAAGGCATCGTACATCGATTTCGGAGGAGATGTCACAATCACACGGTCAACTCCGTTCGGGAAACGTTTCAAAACAGTATCTTTGATGCTCTCTTTTGAACTGACAATCACCTGGTCACAGCCAAGTTCAGCCGCAAGTTTCAAACGTGCCTGCTGTTCAGCATTGCCATCACTGCGTCCAACCACTGCAACATGACCTGCCCCACGCAGACGGGCTGCCGCAGCACACAAAAGTCCAATCGCTCCGGGACCGAGCACAACGACCGAACCGCCAAGCGGAATATCCGCTGTCAAAACCGCATTATACGCAACTGCCAGCGGTTCAGTCAACGCCGCATGAATATAATCCAAACCGTCAAAAACAGTACACGCCGCCGCATTGACAACAACATATTCTCCCATTCCGGGGAAACCGTTCATATTGTACATATTACGGCAGAATTCAGGATGACCGGATTTGCAATCGGCACATTTGCCGCACATAGTGCAATCCTCGACCACGACTTTGTCGCCCTTTTTCAACGTTGAAACAATAGAACCTGTTTCAATGATTTCTCCGGCGATTTCATGTCCGAGCCCCTGAAAACCGTCTTCCCAATCCCGGATGAAATTCAAATCAGTCCCGCAGACTCCGCAGGCATGAACTCTGACCAATACCTGATCAGGCAAAAGCTGCGGTATATCCAATTCACGAATTTGCAAATCAATATATTTTCTGCCGAAAAGTGAGCGTGTTTTCATAAAAAATACCTTTCTGTTTTTGTGGGTTATTTTAAAATAACGACATTTTTAAATTTTTCAACTTATTTGCAAATAAAAACATTTTTTTTTTGAATTAACCTTGAAAAATCATACTCAAGCTGTAACTTATGAAAAAATAAAAGGCTGTGTACTAAATGTAGACTGATTTTTTACTGCAAGGGGACTTACTCATCCCTCTTGCGAACCCTGCGGATGATGTCCATCCCCGTTTTGTAACGCCGGTGCATGAGTGCAGGCGGCCGGGGAGTCAGGCATTATTCCGCCGGACTTCGCCACATTGGGATATTGCCGCTCATTGCTATTGCAATTAACTATACCTTTTATTATCAGTCAATGTTTAATACAGAACAAAATAAAAAGGAAAGGAATTTTTATGAAAAAAATTTATAATCTGCCACTCGGTACACGTTTTGTATTTGATGAAGATAAATCGCTGCTGACTCTCACTGCACTGGCAGGTATGTCATGCGGTCATAACGGTCTGGAAGATGATTTTTCATGCTCCGGTCTGGCACTTCTGGGCATTGACAATATGCGTCTTGAAGGGGCAAAACTTGTCTATTCTGTCACCAGTATTACTGATAACTGCTTTGCTTTTTCTGCTGTTGATAAAAAAAATACCGTCAGACTTGATGTTGTCTGGCAATTTGAAAAAGATTACAAGCTCATCTCCTGCAAATACACGCTTGAAAATATTTCCGGTAAAAAAATCACCGTCCGCCGGGCATTGCCGAGATTTGTTTTCGCCCCCGGTGAATATGAACTTATGTGGCACATGAACCGCTGGAACAATGAAAACCAGCTGCAGACGGCAAAACTCCGCGGCGAAGATATTTATCTCCACGCCCGTCCCGCCCGCTCAACTGTCGGTTCAACCCCCTTCTGTATTCTGAAAGATACAGAAAATCTTGCCGCTGCGGCATTTCACGTTCTCCCCCGCGGCAACTGGACAATTCAGGTACATTCAGATATTTTGAGCAATGAAGCTCCGACTCCGGTTGTGGAAGCGGGGCTGTCAGATACTGACCTTTTCATGGAACTTCAGCCCGGAAGAAAAATTGAACTCCCTGAGATCATTATTCAGGAAGTCCCGCAGTCAAACATTCTTGTTTCCGGAGCCGCTCTCCAGCAATACTTCATTGAGAAACGCCTGCCGTCCGACATCCGCAAAACTCCGGTCATCTACAATACATGGCTCTACCGTTTCACCAATTTCAATCTCGCACAACTCCGTGAACAGCTTAAAGCCGCAAAAAAAATCGGCTGTGAAATTTTCGTGATCGATGCCGGCTGGTTCGGTTCCGATAAGTCATGGGGCAAAGTTGGTGACTGGCGGGAAAAAGAAGGCGAACCATTTTTCGGTAATATGGCTGCCTTTGCCGATGAAGTCCGTGCAGCCGGATTGGATTTCGGATTCTGGATCGAACCGGAACGCTGGGTGCCGGATATTCCGATCCGTGAAGAACATCCGGAATGGTTTCCTGAAAATACCACCCGCATCGACTTGACCCAACCTGCTGCTGCCGAACATTTTTATCATGTTGTTGCTGACAATGTGAAAAAATTCGGAGCCAAATATATTAAAGTCGATTTCAATGCCAGTGTCGGTTTCGATGATTCAGGAACTGAACTTTATGATTACTGCAGCGTACTTGAAAAACAGTTCAAACGTCTGCACGAAAATTTCCCTGAACTCATTATCGAAAACTGCGGCTCCGGTGCTCTCCGCAACGACCTCGCAAGCCAGATGCTCTTTGACCACAACTTCGTCAGCGACAATGCAAACCCGTGCGAAACTCTCGCCATCCGTCAGGGGGCAAGTATGCGTTCACTCCCCGGCAGGATTCTCAACTGGGCGACCATGCGTCCTGCTCCTGAACGCCGCACACCTGTTGCTAAAATCAAACAGGTTCTTGCCTGCGGAGCGGCGACATGGGATACGGCGGGGCTTTTTGATGTTGATTATGTAATGACTTCAGCATTGCTGGGCATTCCAAGTTTCAGCGGCGAACTTGCCGAACTTGATGAAGATATTCAAGCAAGACTTGCAGAATATGTTGCATTTTACAAAGAAAACCGTGATTTCATCAGCAATGCCCATTGTTATCTGCTGACTCCGCCGGCAGATAAAATCACGGATTTTGAAAAATATTATGCTTTTCAGATGCAGAAACACAACGCTTCTGACTCTCTGGTCTATATTTTCACCAATCCGTCATCACGCCGCGGTCTCCGTTCATTCCGTTTGAACAATCTCAAAGCCGACCGCAAATACAGTGTACGCCGTCTCTTTGCTGAAAATGACGAAGCCCTTGAAATCTCCGGCAGTGATTTGATGGCTTACGGTTTGACCGCTGCAATCCCGGAAAATCAGCATGTACATTATGCCGCCGCTCTCTATATGGTTGAAGAAATCTGATAAAGGAAATCAAAAGTGCTCAACCAGATATATTCATGGAAAAATCCGGAAACTTTTACAACTTCAGATTTTACGCCTCCTGAAATACAAACATCAGCTCCGGAACTGATGTTTGTATCCATCGTCCCCGCCAATGTCGGCAAGGAAGAATTTACTGTCAATCTGATCCGCAACCGTTACCGCTGTACAAAAATAAAATATTATGCCATGTGTTATTCCATGCATCCGAGCGGTGCAGATCCGATGCAGAAACCATTGAGTTATGTGCCGTCTTTTACAAAAATAAAAGAAATGCTTGCCGATGATTCTGACATAGTTCCCGGTATTCTAATCCAATCTACAATCGGTCATGGCGGCTACTGGAACTCCAGCAGGGAAAACGGCTTGCAGGGTCAGAAACTTATTCTTTCCGACGGCAGAGAAAATCACCGTTTCTGTGCTTATGAGAAAAATTTTACTGACTATATCACAGAAGCAATTTCAACTGTTGCCGCACTCAAACCGGCATTCATGATCATTGACGATGATTTGCGTCCGTACGCTGACAGCTGCTATTGTCCGGAACACCTCAAACGTCTGAATGCCCTGACCGGACGGAATTTCACCCGTGAATCGCTGGCTGAATATTTGAAAAATGCACCTCCATACGATGAAATAAGCAAGGCTTTTTATCAAATCAATGCAGAATCCATCGGAGTAATTGCCCAAGCAATACGCAAAGGTATCGACCGTCACGACAAATCAATTTCATGCGCATACTGTGCCTGTCATCCTTTTATCAATGTCTCTGAAGAAATTCTCGCAAATGCAGGTGGTGACAAGCCGCTTTTTCTGCGTATGAGCAACAGTTACTATACTGAAAAAGCAGTAAAAGTTCAAGCGGATAAAGATCTCCTTACCGCATTCCAGACTGTAAACTTCAAAAAACAACTCCCGAATGTTCCGCTGATAGATGAATCAGATACCTGTCCGCATGACCGTTTCAGCAAAAGTGCCAGAACCATGAATCTGCATATTGCAAGCAGTATTCTTCACGGCTGCCGCGGCGGAAAACTCTGGTTTGACAATTTCTCCCTCAATGTCAGCGACAATTTTGAAATGATTTTCGCCCGGTACAACGGGCTGTATCGTGAACTTGCAGCCCTGATGGATAAATATACGCCTGAAGGTCCGCTGACCGTCATTCCGCCGTTTGAACAGAAACCGTATCCGCATGAAGGTACAAATTTCTCCCTTCAAAGCGACTGGGGCAACTGTGCTTTCGGCAAAATGGGACTGCCGGTATCTTACGGCGATATAAACACCCGAAACGTTCATCTTTTAGCCGGCAATCAGGTCGATTATTACACCGATTCCGATTTGCGTAAAATATTGTCAGGAAATGCCATCATCGACGGTGCGGCGGCAATAAAACTGACTGAACGCGGTTTTGCCGCCCGGACCGGCGTCAGTGCGGCACATGGCAAAACTCCCGCCAACGGCGAAAAAATTCTGTCTTCAGATATCCGCTGCCGTTTCAATTCCGCAGACCATTATGCTGAATTGACTCCTGAAGCATCTGCTGAAATTTTAAGTATGCTCACCAATCAGGGCGTTGAAGTCCTGCCTGGCAGTGTTTTATTCAAAAATGACGACGGCGGCAAAATCATTTCACTGGCTCTTGATGTCGGTGCAACTGTACCGATGAATGTCCTTAATCCGGCACGCAAAATGCAGTTTACCGAAATGCTTGAAAAACTGGACGGCATTCCCGCTGCATTGGCGGCATTTCAGGATTCAAAATTCATGTGCGGCAAACTGGATGACGGACGTCTCCTCTGGACGGCGGTAAATTATTCCTATGATCCGCTGCCGCTGGAATTTGCCTCCAATATCAAAGCGGCAAAAATCCTTGAACTTATGCCCGACGGAAGTTACAGAAATGTTGATTTTGTTCAACAGAGCAGTAAAATCAGCATAAATAAAGAGCTCGAACCGGCAGAATTTTCAATACTTGTCATTGAATATTGAAGTCTAGGAAAAATTTGAAATGAATAATTTTTATCAGAAATTTGATGACGCTTTTGACGCTGTTTGCAAAAAAGTTCCGCAAAATAATTCTTTCGATATCATCGGAACTGAAACTTCCCGCTGGAAACTTCTCGTCAATGAAAAAGGCGAAGTCACTATTGAAACTCAATTCACTCCAAGCGACATGGAAAATGATTATTTTTATTGTGTACGCCGTACACTTCTGGTCATGTTTTCACCGGAACGGGCTGGATTCGGCACATTCAAAAATGCAATTTCCCATACAAAACTTGACGGTTTTCTGCCTGTCAGCGTCATCAAATTTGAAACCGATAAAGGCTGTATCGAAGAATACGCACTCGTTGATAAAAATGATGTTCTGCAAATAAAAATCAATTCCGGAAATAAATCATTCTTTTTTAAATCTTCCATCCCGCAGACCTCTGATCCATCTGAAATCTGGCAAATGAACGATCCGGAACCTCTGATAAATGCCAATGATACAGATTTTGATAATGCACTCACTGAAATCCGTCAGCACTGGCAGAAAAAACTTGCTTCGGTCCTCAAATGGGACTGCCCTTCAGAATATATAAAAAACGGCGTACTTGCCGCATTTGTCAATGCATTTATAACTCAATATAACGGAGCCATCCGTTACGGTGCGACCCGCTATTATCATGATGCAGAACGTACAGCAGAATCATTTCCGCCGACAATTTTCACGATGTTTGAGGCGTGCAGATATTTCGGAATGCAGTCAGAGGGAGAAAGATTTTTTGCTCATTTCATCAAAAACTTTGTCTCCGGTGACGGCGAAATCCACCACCGCGGCAACGGAGCCTCGCTCTCCGAACACGGAATGCTGTTGGAATGTGCCGCCTGTGCAAGCAAAAATTTTCAATCTGAACACAAAGCAAAAATCGACGCCGTTGCTTCCAGACTTTACAGACTTATTGAAAAAAATGAACTCATTGACTGCTGTCCCGAAGACGATTTACGGGATTATCCATATCATAGATGGTTCTCCTGCAATCTCTGGGTGGCAAGAGGATTGCTTGAGTATCAGAAAATCGTTCCCGCCTCTGATGCTCAACAAAAAATGCTTGCTGATTTTATCGCCGGAGTTAATGATGTCTGCCGGAAATCTGCGATCCCGACACCTGACGGACTTTTTGTCCCCCCCTTTCCCGGTTATACTGAACCATTCAGCGATATGAACGATTTTGTTGACTTTGTTGATGGGACAGATATTCACAGTATATGTTCATACACCAACTACCGGTTCTATCCGGAAATGCTTTCAAGCCGTATACTTGACCGCGATCTGGCAGCAGAAATCGTCAAGTTCCGCAAAGCAAAAAACGGCGACTTCCACGGAGCGACAACATTCCGTATTTTCCGGGATTATCTGCCGTACCGTTACTGTCTCGATGACTGGCCGCTTTATAATTATCTTAAAGGGCTCGCAGATTGCGGCAATGAAGATGAATTTATCCGTATTCTTGCCGGGCACATGGCAATACACCAAAGCCGCACAACATACTTTGCTCCGGAAATGAGTTTCAGAGATTACCTTGATTCAACGCACTGCATACCAAGCCAGCTTACTCTGGCACTTGCAATCAGTTATGCAAAAAAAATGGCTCTGTACTAAACATTGACTGATAATAAAAAAAAATTGAGGGGGTTCGGGGGTATAGTGAGTTGCGACAGCAACGAACGGCATACCCCTGATGTGGCTAATCCGGCGAAAGATTTGTTTCGTCATTCCGCAGCGTTCCACCCGCTTTTATATGCGGGAGGACGCAACGAACATTTCGCCGAAAAAATAGCTAAACACTACACAGCCGCCGACATTCACGCACCAGCGTAATATCGCACCGGG
>JAFVUZ010000118.1 GCA_017502435.1 Lentisphaeria bacterium | reverse complement strand
TGAGGGGGTTCGGGGGGGCGTTCCACCCGCCTTTTGGTCTGCTATCGCCTTGGCAAAAGCTCGTTGTGTATTTTTACAACGGAGTATTGTCAATGCGACAGCATATAAAAAGAGAGCTTGCTCTCCCCTGATGTGGCTAATCCGGCGGAAGATTTGTTTCGTCATTCCCCAAAAAAGGGGGAGGACGAAACGAACATTCCGCCGAAAAACAGCCTGACACCACCCAGCCTATGACACTCACGCGTCAGCGTAATATCGCACCGGGTCGTACCCGGCGCCGGGGATACAAGGGGGCGGCGTAAGCCCCCTTGTAATAAAAAATCAGTCTACGTTTAGTACACAGCGTTTTAATATACAACATCCGTCTGCAGCAAAGAATACAGATGTATTGGATGCAGAATCATGCCATGAAAAATTTCAGGGCATTTTGTATTTGTTCATTCCAGAATACCCAGTTGTGGATGCCGGGAACTTCGATACTGGTGTATGGATATTTTATATTTTCAAGATGTCGGAAGAATTTGATATTTGATTCATAGAGGAAATCTTCAGTTCCGCAGGCAAGCAGGATTTGCGGTCTGTCAGGAGAAGATACTGTTTTTTCTGCAAGATAAAAAAGGTCATCGGAGGTGCCTTCAAGTTTATCAGCCTTGAAAATGGATTTTTTTTCTTCCGGAGTCAGATATTTATCTGCGAAATAGTGAATATCGGCAACTGAACTGAAAGCGGCAATTTTTGAATATCTTTCAGGAAATTCCAGCCCGATGGCAAGTGCTCCGTAACCGCCCATAGACAAGCCGCAGATGTAACGGCTTTCGCGGCACGGTTCGGCCGGGAATGTGCTTTCAATGAAATTCGGCAGGTCTTTGGTTATGAAATCTTTGTATTTAGGGCCGGATGCCATATTGCGGTAAAAACTTCTGCCGCCTGAAGGCATGACGATAATACATTCATACGGTGCAGCAAAAAGTTCAATCGAGGTCCGTCTGCTCCAAATGGAATAATCATCTGAAAGACCATGCAGCAGATAGATGACCGGAAAAAGTTTTTTGCTTGAATTCAGCTGTGCAATTCCGATATTTGAATTGGAGTTCTGAGGAACAATAACATTGATATTGACACACATTCCCAGAGATTCTGAGAAAAAACCGCATTGACAGAAAGCCGGCATTTTTGTACCTTTCGTATAAAATTCAAATAATAGTTGGTATAATGTAACTTTCAGAAATTCAAATTCAAGTCAGGATTGCCAAAAAAGCGGCATTTCGGCCGAAAATGTAAGTTCCTCCGAACTGTCGGGAGCTGTAAAAGTTAGCGAATATGCATGCAGTGCCTGGTGGGGAAAAATAAGTTTCTGCAAATCATTTTCAGAAACTCCGTTTTCTATGAAGCGGAGAAAAATATTTTCGTCAACTCCGTATATTTTATCGCCCGCAACCGGAAATCCGAGACTGCAGCAGGTTGCCCGTATCTGGTGAGTTCTGCCGCTTTTGAGTTCCGCCTCTACCAGCGACAAGCCGTCGCGGTAATCGAGTTTTCTGAAAATTGTGCGGCAATCTTCACAAGCAATATCTGACGGTTTTTCGAAGACAAATTTGCGTTTTTTGCGGATCGCACTTTGAAAGTCATTAAGCAGAAAACCCGCCGCATCGAGAGTTTGCGGGAAATCGCCATGCACAATGACATGATAAATTTTCCGCATCGGATTCCGGCTGAAAAATCGTGCCGATTCCGGATTGCGGGCAAAAAGTATAACTCCTGAAGTCTCTCTGTCCAAACGGTTTACCGGTGCACACGGTCCGAAATCTTTTTGCAGCAGATACCATAATGTATTTTTGTAATAACGTCCGGCGGGATGGGTCGGCAGATTGCCGCTTTTGGCTGCACAGATAAAATTTTCATCCATTCCGAGCAGTTGATAATCAAGGTCGCATTCAGGTTCCTCACGTTCCTGAAATTCGTAAATAAGTTCAATTTTTCCGCTCAAAATCGTATCGGATTCAACTCTTCTGCCATTGAGGATAAACCGTTTGTTCCGGATCTCATCCAGCCAGTTTTCATGTGAACGGTAGGTGAACCGTTCAGCGAGGTATTGTGACAGCAGAATACTTCTGTCCTGCAAATTGGCAGCGGTTTTGATCGTGCGGGATTGATTATACGGCTTGAAGCCGTCAAAGACACTCACTTTTTCTTCTTCGGGGTATTTTTTACAACTTGAGCACTTGCGTGAACAGTACGCCAGCTGACGATCCAGAGAGTCGGCCAGCCGATAGTTTTACGCCGGATTTTGAAATTTTCGATGCCGTCACCCTTCAAAACCCGTTTACCGTACCAATTCATCATGTTTTGTGTCTTGCGGTTTGAAACTGTATCACGCCACATATAATACTGACAGGCATTGGGACGGGAGTGGCTGCCGCCGACGATTGGCAGCAATCCGAAAAGATATGAGGTATAATTAGTCGCTTCAATATCAGCAATGACCATATTGCCTGTTCCGGAAAATTTTTTACCTTTGGCATATTCCATGGTCGGTTTGACGGTACTTGTCGTGCAGCCGCTCAAAAAGAGAAGTGTCAGTACCCAAAAACTCAATACAGAAATTTTTTTCATTTTTCCCTTTCAAATAATATCGGCAAATTCAGCTTCAACAAAACCTGCCAGATCTTCAGGTGATATTTCAAGATTCAATCCGACATAGCCGCCGCTGACAAACATTCTGTCAAAAAGAATTGCAGTTTCGTCAATAAATGTCGGAAACTTTTTTTTCATACCGATCGGCGAACATCCGCCGTGAACATATCCTGTCAACGGCAGAAGTTTTTTGAGCGGTATCATTTCAATACTTTTTACTTTGGCGGCTCTGGCGGCTTTTTTCAGGTTCAATTCTCCTGAAACCGGAACGACAAAGACGAAATATTCCGGGCCGGGAGCTTCGGTTACCAGAGTTTTAAAGACTTCGTCATTGCTTCTTTCGAGTTTGCGTGCAATAGAACAGCCGTCGATCTGACCGTCAGAAATATCGTATTCGTGTGCAGTAAACGGAATGGAATTTTCTTCCAGCAGACGCATGGCATTGCTTTTCATTGTCAAACCTCTGTGACGGGAGTTATGCTTTCAAGAGTGTATTCCACAGTTTTGACCTGTTTACCACAGTAAAAAGTTTTTCCGTCACGTATTTCAAAAAGTCCTTTGGCATAGTCATTTGCAACTTGCGGGAAAATAACATGATCCCCCCATTTTTTGAGCAGATCCTGATTGTGATTGGCAACTTCATGCAGAATATCGGTATGACCTTTGGGGCGTTTGGCGGGGCGTGCCGCATCTGCTGCACGCAATTCCTCAAGCGTATATCCCATAAAATCTATCGGCATCGGCTTGGAAATACCGAGAATCGGACCGGAATCAACATCTTCATCTCTGCCGGTATAAGGCTGAGCGATGATAACACTGGATTTGATACAGGCGAAGCCGTCAAGTATTGCAAGTTCGATCGGTTTCAGAGCCAGACCGTTGAGATAACGTTTGCCGTTGCGTTCAACAGTCAGGTCGCCCGGATGAACATTCAAAGCGACAAAATCATTGGTGATATTGCTCAAAGGCTCAAAGCCTGCCAGAAAAATGAAATCCGGTTTGTAACCTGCATCAGCGATAACTTTTTCGACTTCACGCGTCCACTCATCGCGGAGATGGATACGGCGTTCATTTATAAGTCCGATACCTTTTTCTCCGCGGGAGTGATAAAATTCAAAAATGTCATGAGACAGGACCGGTTTGTTGAATTTTCTGCCGATCTCCAGAGCACGGCATCGTGAAGGGCGGTCGGTAAAAAGGGCGGAAACTTCAAATTCACATTCTGATTTTTTGCTGTATTCAAGGAGGGCTTCAGCGTTACTGCCTGTACCGCTCAAAAAGATAATAGTTTGTTTTTTCATATTCAACCTTTCAGTGAGTGATTTGTTTTGGCGATCCATGCAC
The DNA here is from genome assembly GCA_017502435.1 of Lentisphaeria bacterium. GTDB lineage: Bacteria > Verrucomicrobiota > Lentisphaeria > Victivallales > Victivallaceae > RGIG5270. Next base: position 20,800 of record JAFVUZ010000118.1, on the reverse strand, counting down.
GGACGACATTGTCCAGCAAAAAATCGTCAAATTCATCATCCTGAAGCAAAACTGTGTTGCAAAACGGACAATGCAGGAATGATTCCACATCAACGGCATTTATCTCTTCGCCGCAATGGGGACAAAGCATCTGCAATTCACCTGTTGAGGTGTTTTTTTTATAAAGCGGCTTTTTGCCGCGTACTTTCTGTTCAGCCATAATTTAACTTTCGGATTTTTTGAAGAGGATCAGCGGGCGTCTCTGGCAATTTCTCTGGTCTGGAAAAGTGCCATCGCCCAGAGACTGCAGATAATAATGTACAGCAGGGTGTAACCGAGACTGTAAAGCAGATAGACTCCCGGAATTATACGGCCCAATGCAACCGAGTCTGCCATCCAGAAATACTGCCAGTTAGGCAGAACCGAATAGAAGAAATTGGAAAGCACGTCCAGTACGATATTTCCTTTGGATTCCAGCGGATTGAAAAGATAATTGGACATAAGTCCGGCAAAAAACATTATTGAACAAAGTACCAGATTTGCCACCACATCAAATTTAATGGCAAAAATCACTGCCAGAGTGCCCATGATTGCGACACTGAAAAATACCAGAACCATTGCAGAGGTCACATTGGGCAGCGAGACTTCAGGTTTTTCGCAGAAAATGCGGCAGACTATCGCCATTGCCGGCAAAAGCAGCATCAGCATTTTGACTGTCATTTCCGAAAATGAACTGTTTTTCCAGAAGTTCATGAAAAGTCCGAAGCACGCAGCCAGGAAAATTACAACAAACAAAAACACATATGTCCATGTATTGAACCAGAACTGGTCACTGGCGGTGAATACTGAAATGTATGTCGCCATATTGCAGAGGAAACAGAAAACCGCTCCGGTAAAAATAATACCGCAGACTTTAGCAATAACAAAAGTATAACGCGGAACCGGTTTGGACATCAGCAGCAGAACTGTACCGTTACGCATCTCTCTGGCAACCGTATGTCCCGCACTCAATGCGAGAATGAGCATACCGCCGACCATAGTTGTTGCCAGAGAACTGTCGATGACCATTTTCAACTGCTGGAAAAAAACAAACAAAGTCAGTCCCGGCATATTGCCGATGATGAAAAATGCACAATAGAGCATGATAAAAAATATCGGCTCACGTATGGATTCAAGAAATGTATTTCGGGCAATTTTGTAAAATGACAGCATATTTTACCTCATTATCAAGCGAGCGGTGCAACATCAGCGTTTTTGGTTCCCTGAACTTTTTTCTCTTTGACGTTCTTTTTGGGAGCAGTTTTTTTGTCAGTTTTTTTGTTGGAGGGCAATTGGGGTTCGTCAAAGTCTGCTGCATCTTTTTTGTCTTCTTCAGCTGCCAGCAGGGGATCATCTTCAGTTTTCCGGACTTCTTTTTTCTTGGGGACGTAAAGTCTGCCGGATTCAAGTTTGTCGTTCAGTTTACGGAAATTATCGGGCAGACGGCTCAAATTGAGCATGGGAGCGATAGTATCAGCGGCTTTCTGCCAATTATCGGCATTGATGACTACTACAGGAGCGATTTGACGGAGTTCTTTGACATAAGAAGCGGGAACGTATTTTTCATTGCCGAGAACGAAGATCTGTTCGGGAGCAATGAATGCGAGGATGCTGCCGAGTTTTTCTTTGGCGACGACTTTTGATTTGCCGAGATGAGTGGGGGGGCAGAAATAGATTTTGCCGCTGCCGTTTGCAGGCAGAAGCAGGAAAGGCTGACGGTTTTCATACTGTATAAGTTCTGCAATAAGTCTGGGTTTTTCGTAATTTGCGGTGACAATCAGGGTGACAACATCCCGTTTAGGACCGTGATATGCCCACGGATTGGCACAGGCGATGGTGGAAATGAGAGCGAAAACAGCAAAAACAAAGATTTTTTTCATAATATTTTTCCCTTATAAGTTATATAAAATATTTGTTCATGCTATAAGATAACGCAAACTTTCTCTTAATCAAGAGCAAAAACATATTTTTATTGAAAAAATATCACTTTTTTTCAGCGAATTTGTATAAGTGCTGCAGGCTGCAATATTAAAAAATATTGTTTTTTTTCAATATATGGGCTTGAATTTTTGAAAAAATACTATATATTGTATTGTATTTGAAGCAACCGCAGTGAAGTCCGGTGAGATTCCGGGACTGTCGCGCAACCGTGATTGCATTTTTGCATAAGTCGGAGCCTGCCCTTCAAATAAAATAAATACGCTTGTGCGCGAAACACAAAGGATTTAAAAATGCAAAAGCACACACAGATTCTCTGTCCGTCTGCCGTCAAAAGAGCAGAAAACTCCGTCAATTTTTCCGTCATTTCAAAAATCCAGTCATTTTTGAACTTAAATTCATCCGTCAAAAACAATGAGTCCGATAAAGGTCGGTACTTGAGGAAGGGGAAAAGACCTTTTGAGGAAAGGTCCTTTTCCCCCTCCTCAAACTCCACCCCTTTTTCCCAAACCTTTTTCAGATACTTTTCTTTTTTGTTTGCACAAAAAAGAAAAGTGCTTTTCATGTTTAAGAAAAATTTTTTATTCTCAACAATCTATCCGCATTGTGAACAGAACTTTAAAAAAATAACACAAGAGTTTTTTGAAAAAGAGGGAGAGGTCCGGAGAGGGGGAGAAAAGCTTTTTTGCAAAAAAGTTTTCTTCCCCTCTCCGGAAACATCCGCCTTCACCCTAATCGAACTTCTGGTTGTTATTGCCATTATTGCAATTCTTGCGGGGATGTTATTACCTGCCTTGAATAAAGCCAGAGAAAAGAGCCGCTCAACAAAATGTATTGCCAACATCAAGCAAATAGGGACTGCATTTATCATCTATTGCAATGACAATGAAGACTGGATGTGTCCGGTTGGTGAAGAACAACGCTGGTGCGGCAGACTCGATGGAGACAAATATGTCGCAGAGGGAGGACTTATGGATTATTTGAGTGATAAAATACGCAGTTGTCCGTCTTTGCAGAAACAATTCAAATCAGGTTCTGCTTCTGTTAATAATACAGGCTGCGGCGGTTACGGGTACAGCCAGTTTCTCGGCGGAATCATGGGAAGTAATGTACCTGTTGCTAAAATTACGCAGGTTGAAAGTCCGTCAAGAACTGTCGCTTTTGCCGATTCTCTGCTTTATGTCGGCAATTCTCCGATTGAGATGTATTATATAAGTGCACCGTCTATGACCGGCAGTTACAGTTACGGCGGTTATACAATGACTTATACCTATAATCCTGCACCGGATATAAATTTCCGCCATGACAAAAGGGCAAATTTTATTTTTGTTGACGGACATGCATCTTCTGAACGGTTGACAGTTTCGCAAAAAGGTGATAGCGGTTCTTTCAGTGCGGAAGATAATCTTAATAAATATTTCCTCGGCTGGTTCGGAGAATCTCTGGCTGATGCTCAAACTTATTTTACCTTAAAGAAATAATTTGTTTTATGAGTAAATTTGCAACATATATCAATAATATTGAAATTTCCGCTTTTGCCGAGACAAAAGCGGAAATAACACAAGAGTTTTTGGAAAGGATGGATGGGGTTCGGGGAAGGAAGGGAGAACCTTTTTGCAAAAAGGTTTCCCTTCCTTCCCTGATTCCCTTCACTCTTATTGAACTTCTGGTAGTCATTGCCATCATTGCGATTCTTGCGGGGATGTTATTACCTGCATTGAACAGTGCGAGGGAGAAGGGGCGGAGTGCGAAGTGCATCAGCAATTTGAAGCAGCTGGGACAGGGAGTCCTGTTGTATGCGTCGGATAATGATGATTATTATATGCCGCAGACTTACGACTGGAACCGGTACTGGTGGGGGAATAAAAAGAGTGAAAGCGAGTATGATTTCGGGGATGGATTTATTTCGCCGTATCTGGGGCAGAAAAATGGAGACGGAGTTTTTGATTGTCCGTCACTGCCTTTCGGGAAATATAAATCGTTAAATTCGGGATTATCTTTCCGTACAACTGTTTACGGATTGAACGGTGTCGGGGTCTGCTTTCCTGCATCGGGCACGGGTGCTTCGGGGTATCCGTGGCAGAGAGCGGGAAGCATCAATAATCCGTCAAATATTTATCTCATGTCGGACACTGCACAAATTCTGGCAGGAACAAGTGATATAAGCAGTACATCATTTCTGGACGGACCGCTTTATCCGGCATGGGGGGCTTCGGGGTTCAGCGACAACAAAAACTATGCGACAATGCATTTCCGCCACGGCAAAAAAGCGAATATCGTTTTTGCTGACGGTCATGTGAAAGCGGAAAAAGCGGCACATATCGGCAATAAACACTCAACAGGAGACACTGGTTATGCTGGTGATGAAGACAATTTTATTTCTTATTCTCATTAATCTGTCATTTCTGAATGCGGCGGAGCGGATAGTTTCACTGTCTCCGGCACTGACGGAACTTGTATCACAACTCGGCTGTGAAAAGCACCTTGTCGGGAGGAGTGATGTCTGCAACTATCCGGAATCTGTTAAAAAAATTCCGGTTGCCGGACGTTTTGCTGATCCGAATGTCGAAAAAATAATTTCCATGAAGCCGACAGTTTTTATTACCAACGATCTCATAAATCCGAATTTGTGCAAAACTTTTGAAAAGCAGGGCATCAAAACATTCATGCTGAAATGCCGGAATATTCAGGAATACAGAAATTGTGTTGAAATTTTAAGCATAGTTTTGAATGTCAGAGAAGCGGGACAAAAGGAACTGAAACGTATTGATATGGAAATGACAAAAAAACGTAAAGTTCTGCCGCTTAAAGTATTGTGGGTGATTTGGGATGCTCCGCTGATGGTCGCAGGAAAAAATTCTCTGCCCGATGAGGTGATCCGTCTGGCAGGAGCTGAAAATGCCGCCGCTGCTGTGCCGCAGGCTTATTTCAAATGTTCTTTTGACTGGCTGCTGGAGCAGAAAATCGACGTGATAATCTGGACTGCTTCCCCGAACGGCTGGAAACGTCACCGTTTCTGGAAAAAGCTTCCGGCAATAAAACAGAATAAGATTATTTATGATCTTGATCCTGATTTGATACAGCGGCCGGGGCCGAGGATTTTTGAAGGGATCGGACTTTTGCGGCAGAGATTGGAGGAGGTGCTATGAAAAGGGATTTTTTGCTGTTTCTGACTGTACTGCTGCTGATTTTTGCAGGAGTTGTTCTGGGGGCGAGAGTGCTGGGTTTGGGAGAAATTTTTTCATCTCCGATAGCGGAATTGCGTCTTATACGCATTCTGGCGGCATTGATAATCGGCGGCAGTTTGGCTTTGGCGGGAATGACGTTTCAGGCGGTGCTGAAAAATGTTCTGGCTGAACCGTTTACGCTTGGTATTTCCGGCGGGGCGGGAGTTGGAGCGGCATTGGCTGTTGTGCTCGGATTGAAAAGTCTGACATTGTATGCAGTGCCATTTTCGGCATTGGCGGGAGCATTGGCGGTGCTTCTGCTGGTGCTGATAATCAGCAGAAACGGTTCGTATGGGACGGAAAGTCTGCTGCTGTCCGGAATTATTGCAGGAACAGTATGTTCAAGTATTCTGATGTATTTGCTGTCGGTTGCAGAAACTGAAGAATTGGCAAATGTGACCTGGTGGATGCTGGGAGATTTGCAGTCTGTGGATTTGGATTTGCTGATTTTTCAGGGGATTTATGCATTGATTGCAACGGTGATTTTGTTTATTCTAGGTAATGATATAAATGCAATATCGCTGGGGGATGAGCAGGCATTTTATATGGGTGTCAATGTCAAAAGGGTGAATTTTATTCTGATATTGACTGCCTCTTTGCTGGCGGCGGGAACGGTCGCATTGGCGGGGATAATAAGTTTCTGCGGTCTGATAATACCGCATATTGTCCGCAAATTGTGGGGAAGTGACCATAAAAAGATAATATTTACCAATTTTTTTGCAGGCGGAATATTTCTGATGCTCTGCGATATCGGGAGCAGATCGGTTTTTACTGCGAGAGAACTGCCGATCGGGGTTTTGACTGCTGTCATCGGTGGGCCGGTATTTCTTTTTCTGCTGAACAGGAGGAGCAAAAATGGCGATAATTGCTGAAAAAATATCCTTTTCATACAATCGGAAAAAAGTATTGGAAGATTTCTCTATTTCATTGAACCGTAACGATTTCACCATGCTTCTCGGCAGTAACGGAAGCGGGAAATCAACCGCTGTGAAACTGCTTGGAAATTTTCTGAAACCGGACAGCGGAAAAATTACCGTTGACGGCATAAATGCAGATAAGTTACTGCCGTTTGAACGGGCGAAAAAAATTGCCGTAATTTCTCAAACCATGCCGCCGGTACTTAATTTCACCGTACGGGAAATGGTCTTGATGGGGCGTTTCTGTCATGTCGGCAGGCTGAAGCGTCCGACTGCGGAAGATTTGCAGATTGCAGATGAGTCAATGGAGAAAATGGAAGTGTTTTCTTTTGCAAACCGTTATGTAAGAGAACTTTCCGGCGGAGAAAGACAACGGGTGGTATTGGCGGGTGCATTGGCTCAGCAGCCGGATTATCTGCTTTTGGATGAGCCGACGGCGGCACTTGACCCGGCACACAGTCTGCGTTTGATGGAGATTTTGCAGAAACTGAATGAAAAAATCGGTATTATGATGGTCTGTCACGATTTGAATCTGGCATGGAATTATGCCGGAAAAGTTATTATTCTGCAGAATGGAAAAACTCTTTTTGCCGGTGCTGCCCGTGAAATTCTGACGGTGCAGAATATCCGTCAGGCCTTTGACTGTAATGCTGTAATATACCAAAATGAGGGTATAATCCTGCAAAAATGAAAAAAAAATCATAAGAATATTTGATTTTTGCAAAAAGTCATGTAACTTATGAAGTAAATGATAACTCAAGGAGGTGTATAATGTTTAAAGGATTTAATGGAGAAACAGTTCTGCTGGTCATCGGAGTTTTGCTGACATGGCTTATTTTTGTATTGGGTGTAGCCAAACTTGCCCAGTTTTATCTTTTGATGTCGCAGGCACGCCGCGAAGTCGATACCAATTTGACCGGCATTGCAAATCAGCTCGGCAAACTGCAGACTCTGGTTGCAGAACTGCTGAAAGAACAACGCCGCACATCCAGACTTATCGCTGACTTGACTGACCTCAAAAAAGCCGAAATGACCGGCGAATATGAAATCGTCGAAACCCCGATCGACGGCAATATTGTCCTTCAAAATTCTGAAGAACAGCAGGTATAAAAATAATTGTCTGAATTATAAAACTGCTGCAAACCGCAAAAAGGTTGGCAGCAGTTTTTTTGTATTGCAATTTTCTTCTGTCCGGAAATGGACCTTATTCAATCTCAAAGGTGAATTCGTTGAGAGCATCACGCCGCCATGCCAGATAACGGGTTGAGGGAGAAACAGCAAACAACGGTGAAAATGTACGGGCTTTGATCGTTTTTTTGTCGGGCATGAACTCAAGCAGTCTCAGCCAGCCATCGCCGCCGCTGCCGTGCCAGCCGCCGCCGATAGCCTGGGTATTGAATGCCATCTGTGCGACACTTTTGCCGGATGAATTTTTGTCCATGGAAAAAGATACACCGTGATCCCATTTGTCAGGTGAGGCAATATGTCCGCAAACGACCATGCGGATATTTTTTGCCGGATAAACCAGTTTCTGCCAGATTCCTTCGCCGGCATTACCGCCCTTTTTGTTCAAAGGATAACGTTCTGCCTGAATGCGTTTTGCATCTCTGCCAAGATAAGAATGGGTCAGTACTATGCCGATATGATCTTTGAAACGGGGCTGATCGGCAATTTTTTTCGCCCATGCCAGAATTTTATCTGTCGGAGCAAACTGCAGACTTATAACCAGAAATTTACGGTTGTCAGGATGCGGTGCAGTAAATTCATATGCCGCATTTTCACGGGTTATGATTCCGAAAGCATTGGCGGCACAGGCGATAAGCTGACGGCGTGACAACGGATTGCGGTCAGTCGGAAAGAAATCATTCATGAAACAGCGGCGGTTTTCAGACCAGCCGTGACCGTAATCGTGATTGCCTGTGCAGAGGATGTAAGGCAATTCGCCATCCAGACGTTCCATCATGCGGGAAAAAGCCTTCCATTGTTCATTGCTGATAAGATCGTTCTGGTTTTTGACAACATCGGATTTGTCGTTGTGATAGGTCAGATCTCCGGTGAAAAGAACCTGCTGAATACGCAGATTTTCACGGTTGTCGATCATCCAGGCGGTCATCAATTCAACAATTCCGTGATTGCGGATGAGTTTTGTATAGGTCTGAACGTCAGGAACTACGACCATTGTCCATGATGACGGATTTTCGAGGGCCGGAGCCTGATACGGAATGTGTTTGTCATTTTTTTCAATGGCATTGACAATCATAGCGGCAAAGAGCAGTGCAAAAGTAAAAATTTTCTGAAACATTTTTAATTTCCTTTACGGTTATTCAAAATATTATTTACCAAGCTCATCAAGTTTATCCCACGGCGAAGGAGCTGCGGGAGCATTGTTTGAACATGGACAGTTTTTTTTGTTCAAATCTGTGCCGCATACAGGGCACAATCCTTTGCAGTCATCGGAACAGAGAATATTGGCGGGGAAAGCCAGCAGCAGTTCTTCGCGGATATCTTCGGAAACATCAATTTCGTCGGAATTGCCGAGTTCATCGATAAAAAGAGTATAATCAGTTGAAACATCCTGTTCGACTTCTTTCAGACAGCGGCCGCATTCTCCGCCGATTCTGACGGAAGCGGAACCGCGAATGACGACTCCGCTTGCGTGCAATTCTGCCTCAAAATTGTAATTGACGGATGATTTGACGGAAATAAAATCGTCATTGCCGAGATCCAGAAAACCTTCGTCAAATGAGCCGTCAACTGTGATTTTTTCCTTTTCCAGACGTGACAGGGAAAGTTTGACTGCATATTTTTTCATGGTTCAGAACTCCAGTTTTTTGTGGATCGCATCGGCGACGGAGGCGGGGACGTAGGGTTCAAATTTGCCGTGCAGGAAGGCAATTTCCTTGACCATGTGCGAACTGATAAATGAAGTATTGGCATTGGGCATCATGAAAATAGTTTCGCAGCTGTCAAGCATACTGCGGTTGGTCAATGCCATTTGCAGTTCATACTCAAAATCGGAGAATGCACGCAGTCCGCGGAGAACAGCATCCGCCTTGAGATTCTGTACTGCATCTATCAGCAGGCCTTCAAAACTTACGACTTTGACATTGGCAAAATCTTTGCAGCTTGCGGCGATCAAATCGGCACGCTCCTGAAGAGTGAACAGCGGATTTTTGCCGGGATTTACTGCAACTCCGACGATAACTTCGTCAAAAAGTTTGCACGCACGTGCAACCAGGTCGAAATGCCCTATTGTAAATGGGTCAAAACTGCCGGGATAGAGTACCCTTTTCATTTTCTTCCTTTCGTCATTTTTTCGTCAAAAATCCGTCATTTTATAAAATAACCTCAAAAAATGACGGATTTTAACATTTTTGCACTTGAAATTTTATTATATTAATATACATTATAAAAGGTAATTTTCAAATCGATAAAGAGAATTTGTGAGGATTTATGTTTTTCAAGGATACATGGCTTGATTTTCTTTTGCAATTAAAAGCAAAGAATATTTCCGATATCAGTATCGGTATCGGCGTTTTTGACGGCGTTCATCTCGGTCATGTCAAACTGCTGAAGTCGCTGGCTGATTATGCGGCAAAAAATAATTCATATCCGGTGGCGTTGACATTTTCACCGCATCCCCGCACTTTGACTTCGCCGGAACATCCGCCGAAAATGCTTATGCCGCTTGAAAAACGTATTGAACTGCTGAAACAAAACGGTGTTGCTGAAGTTTTTGTCATCCGTTTTGACCATGAATTTGCTGATCTTATCGCTGAAGAGTTTCTCAATATCCTCTGTCTTAACGATATTCTGAAGATAAACTGCATAACTGTCGGTAAAAACTGGCGTTTCGGACATTACGGCAGAGGCAATGCTGATATGCTGGCAAATTTCTGTTCGCGGAACGGAATATTTTTTCAGCCGGTCGATGAATTGCAGCTGCATGGTGAGATTGTAAGTTCCAGCAATATACGGCTTGCCATTACCAATGGTCTGCTGGATAAAACTGCTGATATGCTGGGCAGACGTTTCATCTTGTCGGGCAGAATTGTCAAGGGCTTCTCTTTTGCCGGCGGTAAACTCGGTCATCCGACCGCGAATCTGGTTCCGGATTCTGAAATCCTGCCGCCGGATGGCGTTTACGGAGCGAAAGTCACACTTGACGGTCGGGATTATCTTGCGGCAGTCAACATCGGTGTAGCTCCGAGTTTTGAATTTAATCAGCATCGACGCCGCGTTGAGGTGCATTTGCTGGATTTTGAAGGTAATCTTTATGACCGGGAAATAGAGGTGAATCTGCTTAAATATATCCGCAATGAGCGTTTTTTTGAATCGGCAGAGGCACTCAAAGCTCAAATTATTCTTGATATTCAACAAATAAAAAGTTTAAAATAAGGAAAAACAAATGTCAGACAAAACTTACAGCATTTCGGAGCTTGCCATTCAGCTGAAGCTGCCGCGTACCACTATCAATGACTGGCTCAAAAGTTTCGCCCCCTATCTCGAATACGAGATGAAAGGCAAACGCAAGGAATACAATCAGAACGCTCTCAAGGTTCTTAAAAATATATCCGAATGGAAAAATGAGGGCAAATCCGCTTCTGCAATTCAGAAACTTCTGGAGGAGGAATACGGCCTCTGCGGGGAAATTTCTGCTGAAAGTCCCGCCGCTGATGTCCCTTCAGAAACAGCCGGAGCCGAATCCAAAGATTCCGGAGAACTTATGCAAGTCGTTCACAGCGATCTCGAAATGCTGCTCGCCAATGTCGAACAACTCAATGCCAAACGCATTCAAAGCACCCGCCGTGCCGCCTGGGGATCTGTTATTATCATGCTGCTGATTCTGGCAGGAGTCGGAGCGGTAGGTTATTTTGTCTATATGTATCTGCAGCGGATACAGCATGAAAATTATGTTGCCAAGCAGGAATATTCACGCCAGATACGTGAATTGCAGTCAGAAAATAAACAGCAGCTTGAGGATTTGAATAAACTCCGCAAAATCGAACTTGATAAATTGAGTTCAGATTTTGATGTCCGCAACAAAAAATTCCAGTCAGAAATAGCAGAACAGAAAAAAGAACTCTCAAAAGCTTTCAAAAATCTCGAAAAATCCGTTGCAGTTCAGCGTGAGGCGGAACTTGTCAAACTCCGGGAGACCTTTGCTGCAGAACAAAAAGAGGCTCTTGAAAAACTTATCGCCAAAGAAAAAGAACTCTCCACTATCAAAGTTCAGCTCAAAAATTTGCAGAAACATACCAATTCTCTGCAGCATCGTACCAACTCTCTGCAGAAAAAAACCGAAACTCTCAATTCCATGCTCGAACAGGAACGCCGCGACAAAAAACGCCTCGAAGAAGAATATCAGGCTCTCAATAAAATCATTACATCTCAAATTGAGGATAATTGATATGCTCAAAGGTATCGGTATCGATATTATTGAAATCAGCCGGATTGATGATTCCATTCAGCGGTTCGGCAAAAGTTTTATCGACCGTATTTATACGGCAGAGGAGCAGAGAAAATGCGATGCCCGCACCGATAAACGTTTCTATTATGCGGGACGCTGGGCGGCAAAAGAGGCAGTCTCCAAAGCTCTCGGATGCGGCATAGGCAAAAACTGCAGCTGGCTGGATATTGAAATTTTCAATTCTCCGACCGGCTCGCCGTCTGTATTTTTATCCGGTGCCGCCGCTAAAAAACTGGCAGAATGCGGAGCCTCAAAACTTCACGTTTCCATTTCCCATGAACGTACAAACGCTGTAGCCATGGCGGTTATTGAGGATTGACAGTTTTACTTTCGGCTTTGTTTCTGTCAGATCGGGGCAGTGTTTTTTTCTGAGGCTTAATTTTTTGATTTTTGCTGCAGACGACCAGAGTTACAGAACTGAGGACCAGAATTATTCCGAGAGCCAGACGCAGCGTAAAGGCTTCATGAAATACCAATACTCCAATACAAACCGCAGTCAGCGGCTCAAGTGCACCCAGAATCGCAGTTTTTGTCGCTCCGATATATTGTATGCCGACCGCCATCAAATAAAATGACAGAAATGCCGGAAAAAATGCCAGTCCGAGAATGTTGAATAACAAAACCGGCTTGACAAAAAGGTCGAATTTCCATGCAAATCCAGGCGTCAGCAGAAAAAACGGCAAAGAAAATAACATTGCATAAAAAGTTACTTGCTCCGGCATAAGTTCCCGTAACTTCGTTTGCTTGACAAGTACCATATAAATTGCGTATGCCAATGCCGAAATCAATGCCAATATCAATCCGGGCAGATTGATAAACGCTCCTTCTGAAGTTTTACATAAAACAGCAACACCTGCCAGCGAAAGAATAATACTTATTATAATTGCAACGGTTATTTTTTCATGAAAAAATATGTTCATTATCAAAGCAACTATGACCGGATAAACAAAAAGAATCGTTGAAGCTATTGACGCATCCATTTTTTTAAAACTGAAAAAAAGTCCGAGCGATGTTCCTGCCAGACATAATGCAAGAGTTATCATCCAAAAAAGATATTTCCCGGGCAATACAAAACTCTGTTTGCGGCAGAACATCACAATTGCCAGCAAAATTGAACCGAAAAGAAATCGGTAAAACAATACCGTCGGCGGTGTTAAACCATTTTCATAAAGTTTTAATCCGAAAAGCGGATTGAGACCAAACGTCACTGCTGCGGCAACCGCACAGAAAAAACCGAAAATCTTCTTGTTGAAATACATTTTTCCCTCTGATTTAAATATTTAAAATTCAATACCTTCCAATAATTCACGAATTATATCGAATGAATAACCTCTTGAAACGAGAAAAGCATAAATTTTCTGCTTTTTTTTGAATTTATCTTTTTCATTTTTGAGCATACGGAGTTTGAAATCGAGCGAATTTTTTGCCGCAGTCATCTCATTTTCCGCCGCTTGAGCCAACGCATTGTCAATATATTCTTCTGCAATATGGAGCATTTGCAGTTTGCGGCGGATCAGCAGTGAGCCGCAGCCTCTCTGATTGAGCAGATTTGCATAATCTTCGGCGTAACGTTTGTCATTCAGAAAAGCATATCGTCTGCAATCTTCAACGGCAGTTTTGATTTCTGCTGCTGAATAGCCTTTTTTCTGCAGTTTTGACTGTATTTCGGACTCCGCATACACTCTTTTGGAGAGTATTTTCATTGCATATTCCAATGCGGTCGGCGGAGTTTTCGGGGAATTTTCAGCCATAAATCATCCGATTTTAGCCAGAGCGTTATTCAGACGTGCGAAAGATTCTTCTTTGCCGATAATCTCCATTATTTCGCCGGGGCCGCCGGGGGTGACGCTTTTGCCGGAGAGAGCGATACGGACGCCCCACATGACTTTGCCGACTTTCATTTCGTGAGTTTGGGCGTAATTCATGAGGATTGCGGTAAGATTTTCAGCGGTCCAGTCAGAGCATTTATCAAATTCAATCATGACATCGGAGATGATTTCTTTTGCACTTTCAGGAGTTGCTTTGTTCTTTTTGTGATTGAAAAGTTCGACGTCATACGGAGGCTGTTCGATGAGGAAGTCGATCATGCCGGGAATGTCGGTGAAATTTTCCAGACGGGATTGGAGCAGAGCTGCAATTTTGTCCCATGAAGAGTGCATTTTTTCATACTCTGCGGGGGCGAATTTTGCGGCTTGGGCTTTGAAAGCTTCAAAATCCATCTGCTTGATGTATTCTGAATTCATCCAGCGGAGTTTGTCATAGTCAAAAATTGCCGCCGCTTTGTTGAGCCCTTCAATGTTGAAAAGTTCAGCAAGTTCGGCAAGCGAGAAGATTTCACGGTCAGTTTTGGATGACCAGCCGAGCAGAGCAATGTAGTTGATGATCGCTTCCGGCAGAAATCCTTCCTCCACGAGAGTTTCAAAGCTGACAGAGCCGTGACGTTTGGAGAGTTTGGAAACATTGCCTTCGGCATCTCTGCCCATGATCAGCGGCAGATGGACATATTGCGGAATTTCCCAGCCGAAAGCCTGATAAAGCAGATTGTATTTGGGGGTGCTGGAGAGATATTCCGAGCCGCGGACAACGTGAGAAATCTGCATCAAATGGTCGTCAATAACATTGGCAAAGTTATAGGTCGGCATTCCGTCCTGTTTGATAAGTATCTGGTCATCAAGGACTTTGGTTTCAATGGTGATGTCACCGAAAACAAGGTCGTGAAATGAAACCGAACCTGTGCGGTCGATTTTCTGACGGATGACATAAGGAGTTCCGGCTGCAAGTTTTGCCTGAACTTCAGCAGGTGAAAGATCTGCACAGCGTGAGGGGCAGCCGTCAACGAAAACAGTTCCTGCCTCAGTGGTGGGTTCTTCTGATTTTTCACAGAAACAGTAATAAGCATGACCGGATTTGACCAGCTGTTCAGCAAATGGACGGTAAAGATCTTTGCGTTCACTCTGAACATAGGGACCGAACCCGCCGTCTTTGTCCGGACCTTCATCATGGTCGAGACCTGCGGAAGCGAGAGTTGCATAAATAACTTCGACTGCATTTTCAACGAAACGGGCCTGGTCGGTATCTTCGATACGGAGAATGAATTTACCGTTGCCGCTGCGTGCGAGCAGCCAGGCATAGAGAGCGGTTCTCAAGTTGCCGACGTGCATGAATCCGGTCGGACTGGGAGCAAATCTTGTTCTGACTTCCATAAAAAATCCTTTCAATATAAAAATTACTGATAATTTACATAATTTACATTCAAAATAAAAAAAATCAACTTAATAATTTGACTATTTTAAAAAAGAGAGTATATTAGATTCAAGTAAATTTTGCGTCCCTATCGTCTAGAGGCCTAGGACAGCGGGTTCTCATCCCGCCAACCGGGGTTCGAATCCCCGTGGGGATGCCATTTTTCTGTCTTGTTTATTCTGTTGCAGTTTTTGGTGAAGACAGTTGAAATATTGTTCTGTTTTATTCTGTAATCTGATTTATTTTTCCGGAGTGTCTGTCGGCTGAATCATTACAGTATCATATTCATGTGCAGATGACGGATTGACCGGAATTATTTTAATTGGGACATCTTCGCGGTCGAATGCTTTCGGTATGCCGGAAATAGTCAGAGTGTCTTCTGAGGCGGGATTGACGTGGATTTCGTTTCTTTCGCCGACATAGAAATAGTTTCGGCACGCCATGCAGGAAACAGTACCCTTCATATCAGCATCAAAACTGTATATCTGGCCGCAGAAAGGACATGAGCCGATACTTTCATTGGCAGATACCAGATTTTCCACGATATACGGGATGAAACGGTTGTTTATGAAAACGAATTTTTTACAGCATTTTTCGCAGAAAAAACGTTGTTGTTCAATAAAATCACTATCAGAATAATATTTTTCTCCGCAGCACGGACAATTTATCACCATCATAACAAATGCATCCTTTGTTTTTTATTTCACCGTAAAATCATTTTTGCAGCAACCTTTGAAAATCAGGGGTTAATATAACATGACAAAAAGTAAATACAATAAAAAAAACAACTTTTTCCGTAAATTTCATTTTGCCGGTAAAAACTATCAAAAAAGACTGGATTTAATGTCTTGATTTTTTATAAAGTTGTAGTATATTTACTCATCTTTATAAGAATTTTTATATGAGGTACTTTATGGCAAAAAAACAATTCAAAACTGAAGTTCAGCAACTGCTGGATCTTGTTATTCATTCGCTCTATTCCAACAAAGATATTTTTCTGCGTGAACTCGTCGCCAATGCTGCCGACGCGATTGATAAAGCCCGCTTTGAAGGTCTGACCAACGCAGAACACAACCGTGAATGGGGCATCCGCATCGTTCCCGATAAAGAAAACAAAACTTTGAAAATCATTGACAACGGTATCGGTATGACCGAAGATGAAGTTGTCGAAAATATCGGTACTATTGCCAAATCCGGAACCAAAGCATTTCTGAAGCAGCTTGAAGAAAGCAAAAATGCTGATGCTCCCGAACTTATCGGACAGTTCGGTGTCGGTTTTTATTCTGCTTTTATGGTTGCCGACAAAGTCGTGATCGAAACTAAAAAATCCGCCTCCGAAGCTCCCGCTGTACGCTGGGAATCAACCGGCAGCGGTTCTTATGACATCCGTGAATCAGAGAAATCAACTCCCGGCACAGAAATCACCGTTTTCCTTAAAGAGGCGGAAGGTCTCTATCTTGAAGAGTGGAAAATCACCGAAATCATTCATAAATATTCCGACTTCATCGCTTATCCTATCAGTACACCCCATGTCAAAGTTAATGATGACAAAACTGAAACTGTTGAAGAGAGAGTCCTCAATTCACAGAAAGCGATCTGGCTTCGCAAACCTTCCGAAATCACCGATGAGGAATATCAGAGTTTCTTTGCCCATGTTTCACACGGCCAGGGCAAATATGCCAAAGCGATCCATATCGCCGCAGAAGGTACTTCAGAATTTAAAGCACTGCTTTTTATCCCTGAAGTCATGCCTTTTAATATTTTCATGCCTGATTTCCAGAAAAAAGGACTTCAGCTGTATGTCAAACGTGTTTTCATTACCGATGAATGCAAGGAATTGATTCCTGATTATCTGCGTTTTGTAAAAGGTGTCGTTGACTCCGGCGACCTGCCGCTCAATGTCTCACGTGAAATATTGCAGGACAATGCCATTATCGGACGTATTCAGAAAGCCGTTACCAGCAAGGTTCTGAATGAACTCAAAAAAATGCAGGAAAGCGAGCCTGAAGCATACAGAAAATTCTTCAAAGAATTCGGCAAAGTCCTCAAAGAAGGCATTCATACTGATTACACCAATCAGGAAAAAGTCAAAGCTCTCGCTCTTTATGAAAGCATGAATACTCCTGCCGGCGAAATGATTTCACTTGCTGATTATGTCAAGGCAATGCCGGAAAATCAGAAAGATATTTATTTCATTACCGGCGATTCACGTGCTCATCTCGAATCAAATCCCGCTCTGGAACTGCTCCGCAGCAAAGGTTTTGATGTGCTTTTCATGACCGATCCCATTGACGAATGGGTCATGCAGTCCATGTTCCAGTACGAGAAAAAATCGTTCAAAAATGTTACAAAAGGCGAATTTGAACTCGATGATGACAAAGAAGCCGCTGAAAAAGAGATCGCTGAAGCCAAAGAAAAATTCAAACTTCTCACCGAAACTCTGCAGAAAAAATTTGATGCCAGCCTCAAAGAGGTCCGTTTCAGTTCACGTCTCGTTGACAGTCCCGCCTGTCTCGTCGGCGATGAACACAGCATCAGCCCCCAGATGGAACGTTTGTTCAAGGCCATGAATCAGGAAATGCCCGAAACCAAACGCATTCTCGAACTCAATGCCAAACATCCTCTCATTGCCAAACTGCAGTCAATGGCAGAGGCAAATGCGGCGGATGCAGAACTTGATATGTATGCTCAACTGCTTTATGATCAAGCACTTCTTGCAGAGGGCAGTCCCATTGCCGACAGTTTGAATTTCTCTAAAAATCTTGCAAAAATCATGCTCAAAAGTCTTGAATAAAATCAACACGGAAAGGATTTGAAAAATGAAAAAACTCTCTTATTTGTTTGCTGTTATTGCCATTGCATCTCTTTGCGGCTGTACTACTGTCATGTCAACGACTAATTTCAAAACTATGACTATCGGAGAAGACCGCAAACAGCCGGTCGCTCATGTTCACGTCCGTATTTCGGGATTTTATCTTTTCGGATTTATTCCGATCATGTGCGGCAGCCGTGCCGGAGACGGCAAAACTTCTTTCTTTCAGGATAACTGCAATGTTGAAACCGTCGTCAATCTTGCCTGCAAAGAGGCCCGCGGAGAAGGCGGCAACAACATTCTCAATCTCGTAACTGATTTTACTGAAGTCAATTTTCTGCTCTGGTCAAACCGTTATATCAGTGCTTCTGCCAGTGCGATTCAATAAAAACTTTCATAATTTTGAATGAAAAAATTTATTAAAAAAATTTTGGCACAACCGTCTCCGGAAATTTGTCAGGATGGCGGCAATGTGCCGTTGTATCTGGATATAGTTGAGCGGATCGTCCGCAATGCTGAACCGTGGATCGACGGCAATGGTGCAGTTATAGATCCTGTGATAAATAAGGAATGGGGGCAGACTTCGTCGCGGTTTGCATCGTCCTGTGCGGTGCTGATTTACTTTGGCAGGTGCAGGGATCTGCTGGACAAATTGTATTTGGTTATGGATTACTGCTGTTCCGGCTTGAACAAGCCGGATTCGGTTGACCGTTCATCAAATTTCTGGATGCGTGAACTTGCGACTGCGTTTGACTGTCTGAAAAAAATTGCTCCGGCAGACAGACTTGAATACTGGAAAAATGAACTTGCCAAAGTCGTACCGGAAAAAAATTATATTTTTGTAAGTCCGGATATTGAAGAACGCAAAAAATTTCATAATTGGGCAGTTTACAGTTCTGCCGGAGAAAGTATGCGTGAAAGTTACGGTATCGGCGGCGGGGATTTTCTCTGGGGCAATGCATTTTTTGATGCGTATATGGAGCATCAGATGTGGCGGTTCAATGAGTACGGGATGTATCGTGACCCCGGAGATCCTTTCACCTATGATATAACTACGCGGCTGCAGATAGAGGCGGCATTTTTTGCCGGCTATAATGGCAAATGGGCAGAAGTTTTGCGGGAAAAACTGGATAAAGCGATGCTGCCGACACTTTTGTTTACTGCACCCGGCGGGGAAGTTCCGTTCGGCGGCAGGTCGTCGCAATTTTATTTTCAGGAGGGGATAATCAGTGCCCTTTGTGAATGTGCTGCCAAAAGGAGCAAAGCAGCAGAACCGCGGCTGGCGGGAGCATACAAGCGTCAGGCTTATTTGTCTGCTGAAGCGGTTGCTGACGGTATTTTGCGTGATGACGGCAGACTTTTTCATATCAGGAATCGTTTTGCACCGGAGACGCGGCATGGCTGCGATATTTACGGGCATTATTCGGTTTACAGTCTGTTTGCGGGGTCTGTTTTTGCGTTGGCGGCACTTTTTGCGGATGATGGTATTGTGCCGCTGGCGGCACCGTCGGAGATTGGAAATTTCAGTTTTGCATTGACGGAAAATTTTTACAAGGGATTTGCGAACGGTAATGGAAATTTTCTGGAATTTGATTTGAAAGCGGATTTGAATTATGACAGTTCGGGGCTTGGGCGTATTTTCATGCGGGATATGCCGTTCGGACTGCTGCCTGCGGCACCGTTTACGGTTGAAAATCATTTCTGCATTGCACCGGGTCAAAAAGTGAATGAGCATTGTTATTCGATTGCCCCCGAATGGTTCGGCAATGACGGACAATATCACCGACTGGCAGAGTTTGCGGAAAAAAGTGCTTCATTCCGTGAAATTGCTTCAAATATCGTTGAAGTTGTTTATGAAAATTGCGGAACTGCGGTAAAATATATTGCAGATTTGACAAAGTGCGGCGAATTGACTCTTGAAATTACCGTTTCCGGTGATGTCAGAGAAAGTTTTATGATAGTTCCGGTGCTGCAGTATGACGGTGAAAAATCGCCTGTATTGAACTTGAGCAATAATGGATTCGAGGCTGTTTTTGCTGATTCCAAACTCAACTGCATTTCTGATGGCACAGATTGCAGTATCTGCGGTACTGCCGTCAACCGCAACGGAATTTATAATTTGCTTAAAATCAAAATGACCGGCGGCAGAATAAAATTACACTTCAAAGTATAACTTTTCAATTCAGTTGTTGTATTTACACAAACGCATTGTTTCCATTATGGAGAGACAGTTGCGATGGTGACAGAGTTTTTACACAAAAAAAAGCGGGCATTTCTGCCCGCTTGAATTATAGCTGTTTTCTGTTAAAGCAGAGGACATTCGGCGTAGTTATTGGAATTGCCGCGTTCATCAAGTGGAGCATCATCAAACCAGTCAAGAATAATATTGGCTTTTATATTTGCAACATGACCGTCAGCGGCAAGGATATTGCACATATTGTTATGGCGGGTAGAGAAAGTTTTAGTCGCAAGGTCTCCGACATAAATATTTGATCCTTCAGGGTTCTGATCGGGGGTTCCTGTTTTCATGGCTTCCGCCAGCAAAATGGTTTGAGAAGGTCGGGTGACCTGACCTGCTTTTGCAGGAGATGCCCAAGATGTTTCATCTATAAAACCGGGATTGAAGGGCCATCCGGTAGGACCGGAAGCAAGTCTCCATCCGGTAATTGGCTGATAACTGCATTGAGCCAGAAGTTTATACCAATTATCACCGGGAGTGGCAGCCAGAGAACTCAATTTTGTAGAGGGACAGTTGATAATACAGCTTTTTGACCATACTTTGAACTGTTCTTTGCCCAAAGAATATTGATTAATGAGTTGAATACCGGTTAAACTGAGATGCAACGGCCTGGCCCAACCGCCATTATCCGCGTGTCTTCTGCCTGAATAATAATAAGTATCATCATTGTCGCTGAGATAAATTCCGGTATAAGTTCCGATCGTTTTCATGTTGTTGACGCAGGTTGCGGCTCTGGCACGTTCACGGGCTTTGTTCAATGCGGGCAGCAGCATTCCTGCAAGAATCGCGATGATTGCAATACTTTCACGCTCAAAAAACTCATTTTTTCTGCTGTTTTCTGCCATTTGAGTATTTTCTTTTTTTAGAGAAAAGTACATTACAATCAAAAACGAGATGTTACCTTGTTTTGAAAATTACTTCAAACAAGATTAGACT
>JAFVUZ010000117.1 GCA_017502435.1 Lentisphaeria bacterium | reverse complement strand
GCGTTAACGATACTTGTTCTTTGCTTAACAAGCAAATCGCGTGCCTTAATTGCAAGTAAATCTTCTTGTCTTTTTTTATCTATTACTTTTATGGGATGCAGCAACTTTTTATCTGCACGAGCCATTCGTGCCAATTTTTCAGCATCAATACGATCACTTTTCTTGTCTCCCTTATAGATAAACGCTAAATCGCGAGCATGAGCGACTATAACCTCATAACCGCGCTCTTCGAGTTGACGACTGATCCAAGCGGAATGTGTACCGGTTTCAAGAGCAACAGCTATTGTTTTCGAGGAAAAAGGGACTTCATCGAAAAAGTCATTCAAGCTTTTTTGATTATTGAGGATTTTGCCAAATGACACTCCTTTTTCGCCTTTCAAAGCAAAAATTTCAATAGTTTTTTGAGAAATGTCCAATCCAAAGTAGATTTTTTCTTGTTTCTGCGATAAATTATTCATGGTTTGTCCTCCTGATTTTTGAAGCGTACTATACGACTTCGGTTTGTTCTCGGATTTAACATAAATCCATTTTTATCAAGAGGCAAACCACTTTTTGTTTTTAGACATAAAAAATGAGAGACCTCTTGTGTCTCTCATAATATCTTAATACGCCGACAGGCGTGCTTCATAATCCGCAGGATTGCTTCATACGGCGAAGCCGTGCTTCATAATCCGCCTTGCCAGACTTGGCACGGCGTAGCCCGCAGGGCGAAGACGGCTGAAGCATTTGCTTTCGCAAATATGAAGCAGTTCCCGTCTTCATTTCATTACGCCGCGGCAAGCCATTTCATTCCGCTATGAAGCACTTCGCTTACGCTCCGTATGACCTGTCATCCATAGCACTTCGTGCGACGGATGATGAGAAAATGAAAAAATGAGAGTTCTCCGCCTATCGCTAAAAATTTCTGCGAAAGACCTCTTACCTTAAAATCAAAGGTCTATGCGGCTGGAGTATATACTCTGACAGCACGTTTCAATCACACCATGCCCATAAACCATTCAACAGCGATTGCCACAATAACCACCAGCACCGAAATAATAAAGCCGTGCAGCATGGGATTTACACCGGACTTTTTCATATCTTTCAAGCTGGTGCCGAGACCAATCGCTGCCAGTGCCGCAATCATAAGGAACTTGCTTGCATCCTTGGCAATTTTTGAGATCCCTGCCGGAATGATGCCGGAGCTGTTGATTGCAGCCAGCGCAAGAAATCCCAGAATGAACCAGGGAAACAATCCCCGGAAGTTGATCTTCTTTCCGGTAGTTTCCAAATGATTTTTTCTTGTCAGGTGGATATTGACAAAGGCAAACACCAGCACGGTCGGGATAATCGCCAGAGTTCTCGTCAGCTTTACCATAGTGGCAAAATCTCCGCCGCCCTCGCTGAATGCATAACCGGCTGCAACCACGCTTGATGTATCGTTGACAGCCGTACCTGCCCAAAGTCCGTATGCTTCATCAGAAAGCCCCAGTGCGCGTCCCATTATGGGAAAAAGCACAATCATTGCCATGTCAAAAAGGAATGTTGCAGACATGGCGTATGCAATATCCCTGTCTTCAGCATCTATAACCGGGGCTATCGCTGCAATCGCGCTGCCGCCGCATATTCCGGTTCCGGCGGAGATAAGATTGGAAAGTTTCCAATTTAACCCGAGAGCCTTTCCGACAAGATATCCGCCGCCGAAGCAGGTGAGAAGAGTAAAAAACATGACCATAAGAGAAAGCCTGCCAACAGAAAGTATCACATTCATACTGAGTGACGCGCCGAGAAGTATAATGGCAAATTTAAGTATCTTTTTGGATGTGAACTTCACCCCATGGGCTGCCCATGCCGGACGCCAGAAGCTGTTGATGATCATACCGGCAAACAATGCGATGACCGATGCACCGACAATATGCATCGGCAGCACCATCTCCACCGCTTTAGCCGCACCGGCAATGCAAAGTGCCATAATAAAGCCGGGCAGTACCTTAACAAAATTCAAAATTTTAGTTTTCATCATATTCACCTTAATTTAAATTCAAACTTCAAACAGATACATAATATACCCCCTGAATGCGACTTTTTCAAGCGTAAAAGTATCTTTCTGCATAATTTCAAGTGTGTTTTGTGTAGATAATTCTGAAATTATGCAAATAAGTCATGATACCGCAGTAATTGCGGTATAGAGTATAGATTAAATCAACTGCACATATTTTGAACGAAAAGGGCATAAAATCCGTAATTTCGCACCTCTTACCTTAAAATCAAAGGTCTATGCGGAACGGTCATATACAATCTGCAAAAACGGAGTTGGAAAGGTTGCAAAAACAGGGCAACACGGCGAAAATCCGGTAAAAGTATTCCCCATATAAAAATTCCCCGGCCGCTCGCACCTGCAATAAAAAAATCCATTTTATCAGAATTTCACTACGCAGCAATATTGAACTAATCCGGGGATTTTTTCATCGCGTTCGATTTGAAAAACAGATGTTACTGAAAATGCCAAATGTTTAGAATCAAATTCAAACAAATTGAAGTTGTCTTGAGCTTCATCAAAAGCTGCCTGCAAAGAACATGCAAACTCTTTTGCAGTTTCAAAACTCCCTTTGAAGATATAACTCACCTGATATTCACGTTTAAGAAAATCTCCGAAGATACATTCTGCCCAAAAATCGGGACATTTTTTATCCCGGAAATCTGGCATCCATTTCCAAATGACAAACTTTTGTTCCGAAACAACTTTTTGTTTTACGAGATATTCATGGAGTATCCGCAGGATCATTTTTTCCGGACCGGCGGGCTGTTTTGGCTGTTTGGCAAGAAACAAGCACTCCGGACATAACAAATTATATGCGTAATGTTTCTGCTTTACAACTGTTTGTTCGGTTTCCCTGTGGCAGATATTGCATTTTATCAGCATCATTCACCTTAATATTACAATGAATAAATTTATAAATAATAAAGCACCAATATAAAATATTACTTTTTCACATACGCTGTTGCTCTGCCTGAGCCGACTTTAATGATTTCACCTTTGTCAAGCATCTCTTTCAGAGTCCGCTCAATCATGGAGATACTTATATCAGGACAAGTGTTGGCAATATCCGATTTGCTGATTTTGCCAAGTTTCTGTTCAAATATCAATCGGATGCGATCGGTTTTGTTGAGTTTACCGGTAACAATATGCTCAACTCTGTTTTCAAATTCACGATAAGATTTAAGAATGATGCCCAGCATATAACGCATAAAGGGCATATAATCATTCGTTCCACCGTTCCAATTTGCACTGCTCTGCTGCAATGTTTCATAATAGGTTTCTTTGGATTGTTCAATGAGTTTTTCCAAACTGATATATTTTCCTGCGATATAGCCGTTCTGATAGAGCAGTAACAAAGTAAGCAAACGGCTCATGCGTCCATTGCCATCATTAAACGGATGAATACAGAGAAAATCAAAAACAAACAATATTGCAAGCATCAATGGGTCACATACACCAGAGGCAAGAGCGTTTTTGTAAGCTGTGCAGAGTTCTTCCATTGCCCGTGGTGTTTCAAAAGCAGTTACCGGAGTAAAACGGATATGCTGATTACCTTCTGAATCCGTTTCTGCAATCAGATTATCGCTGTTTTTCCAATGCCCCCCAATACCGGGAGCTTGAAATGAATACAAATCACGGTGCAGCTGCAAAATAGAGTTTGGTGTCAGCGGAATATACTCATAACTTTGGTGGATCGTGTCAAGAACATCCCGATATCCGGCAATCTCTTTTTCATTACGGTTGACCGGTTGTGATTTTTGCATAACCAGCTCTTTTAAACGGCTATCAGAAGTAAAAATACCTTCTATACGGTTTGAAGCATCGGTGCTTTGAATGATTGCAACTTCAAGCAGCGTTTTCAAAACATCCTTTTGGGCAGTAATGTACAAATCCTGTTTCCCGCGATATTCATGAATGGCGGATAAAAGGTTGCAAATTTCCGGAGTAAGCAACGCTCCCGAAAATGCCGAATAATCAAATTTTCTCATAAATCCTGCTCCGCTGTTTTATCTTATCTGCCCATAATATAATATCTTTCTGCACAATTTCAAGTTTATTTTATGCAGATAATTCTGAAATTATGCAAATAAGTCATGATACCGCCATGGAACGGGATAAATTCCGCCCCGGCACAGTTTTTTACCAGCATCGGGGCAGAAAGAATATCAGATAAACAAGGTGTTATTGCTGTTCTTTGCCAGCGAGGCAAAAGTCGCAACCCCGGCAACTTCATCGACTTCTATCAATTCCTCTTGCGATATGCCCATAATGTCCATAGCCATATCGCAGGCAATGAATCTGACTCCGGCTTCTCTGGCAGAACTCATAAGTTCCGGTAATGTAAGGACGCCCTTTTTCTTCATCACTGATTTCATCATGGCATCGCCTATACCCATCATGCTCATTTTGGAAAGTGCCAGTTTCTCCGCACTCCCGGGAAGCATGAATCCGAACATTTTTGAAATCAGAGATTTTTTTACTTTCGGGGCAGGATCTTTCCGCAGAACTGCCAACCCCCAGAAAGTGAAGAAAATACTGACTTTCGCTCCAGAGGCAGCAAGTCCGTTAGCAAGAATAAACGCCGCCATCGCTTTATCAAAATCATTGCTGAAAAGTACCATTGATACTTCATGACCGTGAGGCATATTATTATCAGAAATTTTTAACGGAGTGCCTTTGATCACATCGGCTTCCAAATGATCGGAAAGTTGTTTCAAGTTGGCAACGGTATTGCCGTTGTTTGCTGCCCAATTCAGCAAATCCGTTTCAAAAGTTGCTGCTGCAAGAAGATGGATACTGCTTTTTTCCGGCATCGATTCCAGTTTGCTCTTGAGTTTCAAAACCGGTCCGGGACATGGCAAACTGCGTACATCCAGCGTTTCTGCCGCAGAAATAACGAGTTTTTCTTCTTTGGCGGCCGGAACTTGTTTCGCTGTCGGGAAGAAGAATTTCCACCCCATATATCCTCCGGAAAGATTTGCGGCATTAAATCCGTTCTGCTTCAATATGCGTTCAGCAAGATAACCACGCAACCCCACCTGACAACAGCAGACGATAAGTTTACTTTTGTCCAATTTATCCAAATTGCTTCGGAGGTCTCCGAGACGGATGTTTATTGATCCCGGGATCGATCCGAGAGCGTTTTCCTCCGGTTCCCGGACATCCAGCACAACGGCATCGGCAGGGATCGTATCCGGATAAACCACATCGGTCAGTCCGTTAAGGATATTTTCTGCCACGAATCCTGCGAAGTTGACCGGATCTTTAGCCGAGCTGTACGGCGGAGCATACGCAAGTTCCAGTTCGCCCAATTCGGGTGCTTTCAATCCGTTACGCATGGCACAGGCGATGGCGTCAATGCGTTTATCCACGCCTTTACTGCCCACGATCTGCGTGCCGAAGATCATACCGTCATCGCCGAAAAGCAATTTCAAGGTCATTCGGGTCCCGCCGGGATAATAGGAGGCATTGCTGTTGGGGTGCAGATAGAGTTTTTTATATGTTCTGCCGTTTTGCCGGAGTGCATTTTCCGTCAGTCCCACAGAGGCGGCAGTCAGGCGGCCGATTTTGACGACACTTGTGCCGAAACTGTTACGGTAAACTGATTTTTTGCCGGCAATATTGTCGGCAGCGATGCGGCCCTGTTTATTGGCAGGTCCGGCCAGAGGCACGGCTGAAAACGCATTTTCTGCACATTCATTGCGTTCAACAACATCTCCGGCTGCAAATATATCCGGATCAGAAGTTTGCAAATGCTCATCGACTTTGATATGCCCCCTTGCACCGCATTCCAGACCGCATTCAACTGCCAGAGCGGAATTGGGTTTGACACCGGTTGAAAGGATTACCGCATCGGCAAAAAGCTTATCGCCGCAATCCATCTCCACTTCCACACCATTATTTTTGGCAGTATAATTTTTTACAGTGCAGTTGTAACGTACACGAATACCGAGCCTGGTAAGTTCTTCACCGAGAGGTGCTGCCATTTCACGGTCAATAGTCGGCAGCACATGGTCTCCACGCTGGATGACGGTGACTTCCAGACCTTTGGCTTTCAAATTTTCTGCGGTTTCCAAACCAATGAATCCGGCACCGACGATGACAGCACTTTTGGCATTTGCCAGACGGGTGCTGACATCTTCCATATTTTTGAATGTCCAGAGGTTGAAAACATTTTCGACATCGCTTTTTTCATTGGGTGTTGCGCCGGTGGCAATCAAAAGTTTATCGTAGGATTCTTCGTACTCCTGACCGTTTGCACGGCAGACTGCACATTTCTTCGCCCGGTCAATACGGATGACTTCGCACCCGGTACGCACTTCAACATTGAACCAGGAGGCAAATTTCTCCGGCTCCATGACCAGCAGATCCTCTTTTTCGGGGATCACGCCCCCCAGATGATAAGGCAGTCCGCAGTTGGCATAGGAGATAAAGCGGCCTTTTTCCAAAAGCAGGATCTTGCAATTTTCATCAAGTCTGCGCAACCTTGCTGCCGCACTTGCACCTGCGGCAACTCCGCCGATAATGATTACTTTCATTAAAAATCACCTTTCAGTTGTATATTTTTTATCCCGGAAATCCGGCATCCATTTCCAAATGACAAACTTTTGTTCCGAAACAACGTTTTGTTTTACGAGATATTTATGGAGTATCCGCATGATCATTTTTTTCCGGACCGGCGGGCTGTTTTGGCTGTTTGGCAGGAAACAAGCACTCCGGACATAACAAATTATATGCGTAATGTTTCTGCTTTACAACGGTTTTTTACTACTTTTTTGCTTGGGCGATCTTGCGGCAGACCTGCATCAATTCATAGTTGATCAAAGCCATACTCGGAGCGGTACAACTGCTGTGATTTCCGCTGGGTATGGAATAGAAAAAGACGTTTTTGTTATTGTAAACTCTTTGCATACGCATGACCAGAAGTTGATTTTCTTCAACCCGTGCCGGCCAGTCCAAAAGTGAATCGCCGCAGTAAAATTTCATGTAAGGGGTTTCTTGGGCCGCATGATAGATCGGTGCATACTCATCGATTACAAAATCACGGACGGCCGGATCCTTTTTCCGGCGTTCCGCAAGAATCTGGAAATGGGTGGACATTTGCCCGGTAACCGGAAAAAATCCGGCGAAATCCGTCGGCTGGACCTTAAAGGCGTTGAGGTACTTTTTATCTAAACCAATCATAGCGGTAAGATATCCACCCGCAGAGTGACCGGATATATACACATGTTTGGAACTGCCGCCGTATTTTTCGATATTTTTCAGCACCCATGCCGCCGCTGCCGCTGCATCATAAATGTAATCCGGGCATGACGCTTTTTCCCCCGAAAGACGGTAATTGACGATCGCCACGGCAATTTGATTAGTATCGATACAGGGCGGATAATATTTGTTGCCTCTACTCAATCCGCCGCCGTGGAACCAGACCAGTGTCGGGAAATTTTTCTTATTATCCGGAATTTTCAAATCCAGTTTGCACCGTTCATTCCGGTATGTAATATTCCCGATGTCGGGTGCATCTTTTCCGTAGTAAGAAATCCCCTCAAAATCTTTGGCTGAAAGTGCCGTACAGATAACAGTTCCCAACAAAAGCAGTAATAATTTGTTCATACAGATATCTCCTTGTCAGTTTGCGCTTATCTGCCCATAATATAATGCTGTTCTGTATAATTTCAAGTTTATTTTATGCAGATAATTCTGAAATTATGCAAATAAGTCATAAACATTTATAAACAGGAATTTCATCCCCCGAAACAAACTGGTATTAAAAAAAATCAAAAAATTATCAGTTTTTTGCATCTGGTTCTATTGACTTTTTATATTTCGTGTTGTATTTTTAAAACAGTGAGGATTTTTATGCATAAAAGTCAAAACATAACAATAGAATTGCGTAATAATATTTTAACGGGAACGTATGCTGACGGCAAACTTCCCGGCGAAAGAATACTTGCCAATACTTTCAAAGTTGGCAGATGCACTGTCCGTTCAGCACTGCAAACGCTTGAAGATGAAGGCCTTGTAGAACGCAGAATAAAAAGCGGCACTTTCATAAAAATTCAACAAAAAACCGGTCCCAAAGGTATTATCGGATTATTTGCCCGCACAGAAGGGCATTTTTTTAAAGAACTTTATGAATCAATGATTTCCACATTTGCCCGCAACGGCTATCTGGTGCAGAGTTTTTCGACCAATCATTTCGACTCCGGCAAAAAACACGAGTCTCTGCGTAACAAAATGAAAAAAGAGGTCAAAAAACTGCTGGCAAAATCTCCTGCTGCAATCATCATGGACGGTTACTGCAATGGTCAAATACCACTGAAAAAAGAGATAATGAAACTCAATCCTATTGTATATAATTATTTTGATTCGAGAGAAAAATACACTCCGAAAGGAGTCTGGTTTGACTTCAAAGCCGTCGGTTATATGGCAGGAAAATATTTGGTTGAGCATGGCTGCACAAAACCGCTGCTTATTTCGCATTATGTGCCGCTGGCGATTCGTCTGGACAATGATTTTTATCCGCATCACCGAGAGAAACAGTTGATTGACGGCTTCAAAAAAGCAATCAGCGAGGCGGGTTTGTCAACTGAATGTTGTGTATTGGATTGTTTTGCCGCCTCTTTAAAAGATTACCAATCGACACTTGATATATTCTGCAGAAGCAATTATCTCAAACCTGACGGGATTTGCGGCTCATCTGACAGATTGACTGTCGACATAATGAACAAGTATAACGAATATTACGAAACAGTGCCGAAAGATATATTTTTTATGGGTATTTGCAACACACCGTGGAGCAGAGAAAATCCGCATCACCCGTTTACAACTATCGACCTGAATCCTGACGGAGTTGTCGAAGCGATTTTGAAACAGGTCAGACAGTCTCCCGAAAAACGCAAAAATATTTTTATAAAACCTATTTTAAGGGAATACAACCAACAACATAATAATGAAAGGAGAAAAATTTTCTGAACTTCCTGTAATATTTATTTTGTCATGTTGTTTGAGGTGATTTTTCATATTTTTTATCCTTTCTGTTAGAGAGTGAAGTTTTTGTGGGAGGTTTTTGAGAATTTTGGGAGGTTTGGGAGGTTTGGGAGGTTTGGGAGATTTGGGAAGTTTATTCACTCCTCTCAAAATTCTCAATACTCTCAAATGTCTCATTCCTTCTTACTT
This sequence comes from Lentisphaeria bacterium, assembly GCA_017502435.1. Classification (GTDB taxonomy): domain Bacteria; phylum Verrucomicrobiota; class Lentisphaeria; order Victivallales; family Victivallaceae; genus RGIG5270. The sequence goes on along the minus strand of JAFVUZ010000117.1, from coordinate 169 downwards.
TCTTTTTGAAAAAAGAAAGTAACAAAGAAAACTTTTTTCCACTTCAAATCCTTTCGTTATTTTGTGCCCGATGCAGATTACGGCGTCCGCCTTCGCACAAGGCTTCCGTCTTCGTTGTCACTACGCCGTGACAAGTCGGCGGGACAAGCAGCCGTTGGCGGATGGCTGG
>JAFVUZ010000116.1 GCA_017502435.1 Lentisphaeria bacterium | reverse complement strand
TCATTGTTGACAACGAACTCCTGATCTGTCGGCAGAACCTCTGAAACATTACCCAAAATCTTAATTTCAGAACTTCCGGCTTGGACTGCGGTTTCCATAGCTTCGACAAAACTTGCAAAAGCGTTTTCGCCCCATACAAGCCCTTCGGACAATACTGAATCGGCATTCCATTCAGCATTTACGTAGATTGTACTCATAATAGAGTCCTTTCTTGGTTTTGTTTAACGTTTTTTGTTTAAGTTTTTATCTTTAATTGTTGATTTTATTTTGTTCTTTGTTTTTCTTTTTGAGATTTTTGGGATTTTTGAGAACTTCGGGAGGTTTTAACGCCTCTCAACTCTCTCAATCTTCTCAATACTCTCAAAAACTTATTCTGTTTTCTTTACGGTGTTTCTGTATGCAAGCCTGAGTTTCGTCATTTTTTCTTTCACTCCGCCCTCTCTCAAAAATTTGTCCTCCAAAGACTTGATTTGACGACTGAGCAAAACTTGCGTCTGATTTATCAATGTTATTACTATATTTGCAACAACATCCGCATTTCTGGTCTCGATAAACTCTTTGTAGTCAGCATAACTTACATCCCCTTTGCGACACAAATTACGCACATACATCGTCTTTTCCGAATCTTTGTCCCATATTTCAAAATTACGGGTCTTAAGATAATCCAGATAGTCTTCAGACAACTCACTTAAACTCGCAAGAGCTACACTCGTAAGAAACAACTCACTTTGCTTGCTGCCCGCAGACGCCATCGCCCCCTCAACTATATTCTGCTTGCCGCTCCGTGCCGCCTGTATCATCTGATCATACGTCCGGTCACTTTTTTCCAAAAAGCGTTCCGCAAAACGATAAGTTGCAAGATATACGATTTCCGCCCGCTGATATGAAAGCAATTTCTGATATGGCTTTGTTCTGAATATCAGTTTGTTTGTTTCTTCCATCACAGCTCCTTTGTCTTCAATTTTCTTTTTGGGAATTTGGGGATTTTTGAGAACTTCGGGAGGTTTTAACGCCTCTCAACTCTCTCAATCTTCTCAATACTCTCAAAATGCTCAAACAGCACGATAACACCTTATAAAAAGACAAAAAAAGGTACTGCGGATATTGAATTATTCAACTCCGTTATACCTTTTTCTGTCTTTTTTATAATATGTATCATTTTCCCGCCTCACAGACGCAGCAGGCACAAAGTATATACTATGAACCTGTTATGTCTGCCTTTCATATTATTTATTAAATGTTTGATGCGGCATTTCACATTCACGATTTTATGCTTCATCAATGCAACTGTTATGCTTATAAGATCGGATATTTGATTGCTGATCGCATAAGATGTTGATGAACAGTATCTTACAGATACAGATTTCTCTGCTTTTAAATTGGATTGGATTGAGAAATTTGAATTTGGCAATACTGATTCTGAAGCTTTTACACGCAGTGAAAAATCCTTCACATTTTCAATAGATTGAATTATAAATGATTGATTATCAACACTTCCGGACACAGCAAAGCTGTCCGTCAAACCTTCATTCAACAGACAGCAAAGTGTCAAATCTTCAGTTGACAGCCGCCCGTCGGCGACTGCTATTGTTTCATAATCAATCATAACGCATATCCAATCCATCTAATATGAAACTGTTTTACTAATACCACATTTATCTGAAATTTCAAATATTTTTATTGTTTTTTATTGTTTTTTATTGCGAATTGATCTTCCCGGCAAAGCATTGGCAGGATCATCCGGCCAAAAATGCTTGATATAACGCTGTTTCATCTCCTTTTGAACATAATGCCAGTTTGTCTGCCAGAATGTTGGCAAATCGGCAGTTATCTGCACAGGACGCATCGCAGGTGAAAGCAATTCTATTTTCAGCGGCAGTTTTTTACGCCCCAGTACTGGATGCACTTTCGTTCCGTACATTTCTGCCACAGGCACGCTCAAAAACGCCTCATTTTCAGCATAACGTATCTTGTAATTTGAACCACCCGGAGTCAGAAATTTTTCCGGATAATCCCTGTCCAGCGAAATCAAAGTTTCGTAACCGATAAAATTTTTAAGCATATTTTTGAACGAAACCTTTTTCAATGCACTCAATGAATGCCCCTGACAGTCCAGAAATTCAAAAAACTCTTCACTCTCAAGCAGTTTTTCTTCCGACACTTCAGGATATTTGTCCGGTTCGCAACTGTTGGCAAAAATACAGCGGCACAGAAAATTGCAGTCTTCATCGTCAAAGTCAAAAACCGCACTCATTGAACGCCTGCGGCACTCCGCCTGCACAGCTTTTCTGAATGCTGTTTCATCAAATTCAGAACACCTTTTGCGTTCAATCGGCATACGCCGGAAATATTTAACTTTCTCCGACACAAAAACTCCGCCGTTCTCCTCAAAATGACTCTCAATCTCAAAACGCATATCCTTTTCTGCCGCCAAACCGATGTCAAACGGTGACGCCGCACGGATTTTCGCCCGCTGTTCCCCAAAATCCAGCAGCGGTGCAATAATATATTCCCATTCCCTGCCCTCCGGAATATCTTTCAAAAATGCTCCTCTGCCGCTTGCAAGAATATATTCATTTGCAGAATTTTTCCGCCGGATTCCCACCCGGTCCGGAAATCCGGCAAAAAGAACTTTTGACAAATTCTGCAAACTCTCCGCACGGTAACTCAAACGCTTTTCTTTCAGTATAAGTTCAAGATTGCGTTTATAGGAAAATGTCGGCGTTTTCCGCAAATTCTCCAAGGCAGTACACAAATCAGCCGAACTCAGACTTTTTTCCTCCAGCATTGCAGCAATTTCACAGCCAAGCACCTCCAGACCGCTTTTTTCTGCCTCAAAAAACATCTTGCCTATACGGCAGCTGCCGGGAAAATTTCCGATTTTTCTGCCGTATGCTGTTATTTTACCGTCGGCATCAAGCAGATTCAACTCTTTCAACAAATTCTCGCCCTGCATCAAAGCCCCCCTGCCCGGCGGAGTCAGAAATTCCAAATCATCCGCACAGCATCCCCACATGGCAAGTTCCAGACAGAAATTCGCCAAATCAACAGAAGCAATTTCAGGCGGCGGACAATCTGCCATCATCTCATATTCATATTTAGTATAAAGACGGAAAACCCGCCCTGCAGATGTACGCCCTGCCCTGCCGCCGCGTTGAATCGCTGAACTTTTGGCAATCCGCTGCAATTCAAGTTTGTCCATTCCGCTGCGGCTGTCAAAAAGCAGACGTTTTTCCCAACCGGAATCTATAACAATTTTTATGTCATCTATTGTCACACTGCTTTCAGCAATGTTGGTGGCAATAACAATTTTCCGCTCATTTTCAGCAGTTTTTTTCAATGCTTTTTGCTGTTTTTCATGGCTCAAGGCTCCATACAATGGAGCGATTATCAAATTATCATCCGCAATATCTCTCAAATGCGATGCCAGTCGTTCAATTTCCCACGCTCCGGGCATGAAAACAAGAATATTGCCGTCACTGTCCAAAAGAATTTTTTTCAGCAGACGGAACGTTTTTTCAACAATATCTTCAAACGCAACTCTCTCTGCAGCAAAATTCACTTCAACGTCAAACATGACAGTACCGCATTCAAAATAATCCGCCTCCGGCAAAAAGCGGCAGAGTTCCTCTTCATCCAAAGTTGCCGACATCACCAGCAAGCCCAAATCATCCCGCAAATTCTTCCGCACATCCAGACTCAATGCCAACCCCAAATCAGAATGAATATTGCGTTCATGAAATTCATCAAATATTATCAAACCGTATTCCGAAAGTTCCATGTCATTCTGAATCAGACGGGTGAATGTTCCCTCGGTAACTATTTCAAGTCGGGTCGCTGAACTTATTTTTTTGTCGCCACGCATACGGTAGCCGACTGTGATGCCGACTTCTTCACCCAGCAGAAAAGCAATACGCTCTGCAACCATTCTGCAGGCTATACGTCTGGGTTCAAGCATCAATATTTTTTTGCCCGGACAGATATTATTATGCAAAAAAAGTGCCGGCAAAGCGGTACTTTTGCCGCTTCCCGGCGGAGCTTTCAAAATAGAAACTCTCTTTCCGGCAACCGATACGGCAAGTTTGTCGTACACTTCAGTTACCGGCAATCTTTTTATTTCTTCACTCAAAAACATTTTACATTTCAAAAAGTTCAACAATAGAACGCTTGCTGCCGAAAACAGTCAGCAGATCTCCCTTTTCCAGAATTACATCCGGACTCCAGATATCCTCTTCTGAACCGCCCGGCTTTCGCATCAGCAGAACTGTGATATGATGTCTGTTGCGTAAATCCAGCTGACGGAGACTTTTGCCCGCCAGCTCCGCAGGAACCGTAACCTCTGCAATGGCAGAACCTTTAAACTCAAACATATCTGAAATATTATCAAGTGTCAGTCTGCGGCAGAGACGTTCTGCAACATCCTGTTCCGGCTGAATGATTTCATCCGCACCCAAACGGTACAGAATACGTTCCTGAATTACATTGTTTGCTTTGGCATAAACTTTCTGCACGCCCTCCTGCTTAAGCAGTGTAAGCGAAAGTATCTGATCTTCAAAATGTGAACTCATACCTAAAATAACAGCATCAAATTTGCTGACATTCAACTCTTTGATAACATCTTCATTGCTGACGTCGGCAACGATTGCTTCAGAAACATATTCACGGCACTCATTTATTTTCTGCGGGTCGTTATCGACAACGACGACATTATTCCTTGCCTTGCTCAATTCAAGTGCAAGTTTTGACCCGAAAGAACCCAATCCGAAAACTGCATAATTTCCACGCATAACAAAATATCCTTATTTATTAAAAAACATCATCCGATAATAACTTTTTCCTCCGGATAGAGCAGTTTTGACTTTTTCTCCCTGCCCAGCAAAAATGCCAGCAGCGTCAACGGCCCTATCCTGCCTATAAACATATAAAATATAATAAAAAGTTTGCCATGTTCAGTATAATTTTCTCCTATACCGAGCGACATACCGACTGTTCCCAATGCCGAAATAACCTCAAATGCCGCCCTCTGCATCTCTATTTTTGTCAATCCCTGAAAAATTCCGGCTCCAACCGCACTCAATACTATAAATGTAATTGCAATAGTGAATGCTTTCAACACTGTACTTGTAGCTATTTTACGTTTGAATATCAGAACTTTTTCATTACCGCAGAAAGTATTGTAAATTGCAGCCATGACCAATGCAAATGTCGTAACTTTCATGCCTCCGGCAGTCGATCCCGGTGCTCCGCCTATCAGCATCAGAAAACACAGAACCAGAATACTTCCCGGCACAAGCGTACTCATCGGCACTGAATTAAAACCCGCCGTTCTCGCACTTACCGACTGAAATGCGGCATCCAGCCATGATATATGTACATTACCGCGAAACTGATAAAATTTAATCAGCAATGTTCCTGTAATTACCAGAATAAATGATGTCAGCAGAATAAGTTTGGTATTCACACGCATTTTGCGGTGCAGTTTGCATGATTCAAAAAAGTCATAAACTACATACATTCCAATACCGCCGAGAACCACCAGCAATGCAACAACAATTTTTATCATACTTGAGGCGTGCTCCAGATTACCGTTCAAAGTGCTCATACCCGCATTGCAGAATGACGACACGGCATGAAACAGCGAATGCCACAAAGAATCGATAAATCCATATCCGGAAAGAAGAAAAGCAATAAGCAGAAAAAACATTCCGACAGTTTCCACTATTATTGTGTAGGCAATAATAGTACGCATCATAACTTCAACTCCGTGCGGACTGTAATTATCCGTCATATTGGAGAGGATTTTCGATTCGCTCCAGCTTATACTTTTACCCATAAGCACAATGATTGAACCTGACATGGTCATAATACCGATACCGCCAAGCTGAATCAGTATCATCACTATCATTTGACCGAAAAGTGAAAACTGCGTTATATCAACTGTTACCAACCCGGTCACACAAACCGAACTTGTCGCTGTAAAAAGTGCATCTATCCAGCTCAATTCCCTGCCGCCGCGTAAAACAGGCAGACGCAAAAGCAGAGTTCCTGCAATAATAAGTCCGAGAAATGAAAATATAAAATAAAACTGACTTTTTTTAATGAAACTTACAAGCATAAAACAGCCCTTAAGTATTCTGATTTATTTTACCACTCTTCAGTTGTCCCCTGAACGATTTTTTTGGCAGCATCACGCAAAGCCATTTGAATTGCTCTTGCCCGTGCAGTCTCCAAATCCGCCTGCTGACGGAAAAATGCGGTTCCTGAAACTGTTCTTTTGGAAATAAGCGGATCTCTTTCGCCCGGCAGTATCACGGAATACTCAACAACTGCACGCACTTCCCAGTCCGCCGGTTTATAAATACCGTCGTCAATATTATTGCGTCCTGAAATCATGGTATAACCAATATTGACAATGCGTGAATAAATGATAGTCTGAGCATTGCCGAGATTTACCACCTTCAAATCGCCATCCAGCATAAACTGTTCAGCCAGAAGCTGCTGCAGCTGTACTGACGCATTATATATTGCCGTATCATTGATAACCTTGCCGATACCAATATTTTTTATCTGCGGATGCATGGTGCTGCCAATATGATAACCGCAGGAAGTACAGAACAAAGTCAGCCCCACTGCAAAAACAAAAATCAGATATTTTTTCATTTTTTCTCCTTGTCTTCATCATTTGCCGGACGGGATTTTATATCATAAACGTTAAGCAGAAAACGGTTGTCGCTGTCAGCAGGAGTTGCAAGTATTTTTTTCGCCTCTGCCGGTGTTGCATAAGCATCATATTTCAAATATCTTTCTCCGGGTTCGGGCAAAACTGCCACCGGAACAAAAGTTTTATCCATTTTCACCAGACGTTTTTCTGCTTCAGCGGCATATTTGGTATCAGGATATTTGGTCAAAATTTCATTGAGATAACGTGTTGCGGGGGTAATTTTTTCGCTTTTGTTATAAAAATCAGCCATATCGAGCAACTGTTTGGCACGGACATCCCTTGCCTTGAGTTTCCAAAGTTCAACAGTCTCAATTTCGGGAGCAGACGGAAATTTCTTCTGAAAAGCATCACAGACTTCAAGAGCTTCCTGATAATATTTGCCATCTCCGTCCCCTCTTGCAGCCAAACCGAAAAGTTGTTCAGCCAAAACAAGATAGGAATATTTCAACTCCAAGTCAGCCTGATGTTTTGATTCGGACTGGCGGACACTTTCACGCAAAAGTTCAAGTGCTTCGGCACTTTTGCCGTCCTCCAGCAGATGCACTGCCATACGCATTCTTGCACGCGGAGCACCTTTGGCAAAGGGAGCACGTTCCAGTGCACGTTTATAAAGTTCCTGCGTTCTGTCTTTGTCCTTCAGCCACGGAACCCAGCGGAAAGACCAGAACAGCGGTTCGCGTTCCCCTGCAAAATAGAGATCGCCGATCTCCATCATGCGGTTGGCAGTTGCCTCCATATTGGTATAGGGTGCATAATCCAAAGCAAGTTCATCCAGTGCCTGAAACTCTTTGTAAAGCATTTTGCCGGTTCTGAATGCCTTGACAGCCAGATGCAGTGCATTGGCTTTCAAAACCGGATCATTTGCAGTTTTTGAAGCTTCCAGAGCCAATTCACCTGCTTTATTTGCATTGCCGTCAATGAGTACAGCTTCTGATTCGGCACAAAGTTTACGGCAGTCTTCATCCGTTGCCTCAAGGACAAAAGCACAAAAACCAAACAAGGCACACAAAACCAAAGTTAATTTTTTTCTCATAGCGGCAGTTCCTTTGTTCATCAGAGACGGCAGGAGGCGATAGCGGTAACGATAATACCTCTTGCACCCTCTGCATAAAGTTTATCCATGACAGTATTGATCTCTTTTTTGCCGATCATTGCTTTGACAGCGACCCAGTCGGGATTGTCAAGCGGAGAGATGGTAGGAGATTCGATACCGGGAGTGATCTGGCAGCAATTTTTAAGTTTGCTTTTTTCAATGTCGTATTCGATCATGACGTATGAACGGGCGACAAGAATACCGCGGAGACGGGCGATAAGTTTCTTGACATCAGGAAGTTCGGCAACTTTTTCATTACCGGCAATAAGCAATGCTTCGGAGTAAAGAATGGGCTCGCCGGTGATTTCCAGACCGGCTTCGACGAGAGTGCGTCCGGATTCAACAACGTCTGCGATGCAGTCAGCAACGCCGAGTTTCACTGAAATTTCAACAGCACCGTCAAGTTTGACGATTTTGACGTTGAAATTACGTTTTTTCATATCCTGTGCGACGATTTCGGGATAACTTGTTGCAATGCGGAGACCGTCAAATTTTTCAGGAGTCAGACCTGAATTTTTGGGAACGGCATAGCAGAAACGGGATTTGCCGAATTCCAGCGGCAGCAGTTCAGCGACATCAGCCTTGCTGTCCAGGGTCAGGTCACGTCCGGTAATACCGAGATCGACAATGCCGTTGCCGACATAAACCGCAATATCACGGGGACGCAGAAAAATAAAATCCACATCATTTTCAGCATCATGTACAATAAGTTCACGTCCGTAGCGGCTGCATTTGTAACCTGCTTCTTTGAGCAGACGGACGGCATCTTCGGACAGAGCACCTTTATTGGGGATTGCTATTTGCAGCATTTTTTCAAATCCTTATAAATATTTGTAAACGTCTTCAAGTTCGAGGTCATTGGCGATCATCATGACCTGAAGGTGATAAAAAAGCTGAGAAATCTCTTCAGCGGTTTTTTCTTTTCCTTCATATTCGGCAGCCATCCAGACTTCACCGGCTTCTTCGACAACTTTTTTACCGATGAAATGTTTTCCTTTGGCAAATTCCTTTACAGTACCGGAATTGGGGTCATTATTGGCGATCTTTTCCTTGAGTTCAGCGAAAAGTCCTTCAAAATTTTTCATTTTTCCTCACCTATATTAAGTTTTAAACAAAAATACAACTATATTTTCAATAATATATCACCTTTAAAACTTTTTGCAAATGATATTATCTTTAAATCTTATATAAACTTGCACAAAAAACATTTGAAAAAGAGTAATATTATGCTATCTTTATATAAACAACGCTAAAATAAGGATAAAAAATGAAAAAATTTATTTTACTCTTCAGTGCCGTAATGACTTTTTCAATGTGCCAGGCCGCACAGAAAATTGTCACTGTCAATATCGAAAAACTTTTCAACTCCTACTACAAAACCTCTCAAGTCGAAAATATCATCAAAAAACAGGCCCAGGTCTATCAGGACTACCTCAATAAAAAACTTGAGTCCGTCAAAGCCATCGACAAAAAATTCCGAGTCCAGCTCGATAAAGCTCAGAATGTCACCATCAGCTCCGCCGACCGCAGTGCCGCCGCCAAAGAAGCAGAAAAATTGAGCAATGAAATCCGCGTTATCCGCAAGGAAATGGAAGTCTACTCCAACGAAAAACGCAAGGAAATGGGCAATATGACCATGCGTAAACGTCAGGAACTTATGCAGGAAATAACCGCCTGCGTCCGCAAAACTGCCGAAGGGCTCGGTGCCGATTTCGTCTTTGACGTCTCCGGCAGAACCGCCCATCAGATCCCCGCAGTCATCTACGCTAAACCCTCAACAGATATTACAAATCAGGTATTACAAATATTAAACAAAGGCAATGTGCCGGAAAAAAGGAAATAAATTATGGCCTCTTACAGTGCAAAAGAAATCGCAGAAATGCTCAAAGGAACTCTCAAAGGTGACGATTCCCGTGTCATTTCCGGTGTGTCATCCCTCAAAGATGCAAATGAATCACAAGTCTCTTTTCTCGGAAACAAAAAATACCATCATCAGCTCGCCCCCTCAAAAGCAGGCGTCGTTCTCCTTTCAAAAGATGTTGAAAACGAAGAACTTCCAAATGACAAAACTTATATTGTCTGTGACAACGTAGACCTCGCTTTCAGTCAGGTGATCGGACTTTTCGCACCTCCATCAGTCGAATATCCCCGCAATATTCATCCCACTGCCGCCGTTGATCCCGAAGCCGTCATCGGCAAAAACGTTCACGTCGGTGCAAATGCAGTTATCGAAAAAGGTGCTGTCATCGGTGATGATACCTGCATCTGTGCCGGTGCATATATCGGTCACAATGTCAAAATCGGCTGCGGCACTCTGATTTATCCCAATGTCACCATACTTGCCCGCTGTACTGTCGGAAACAAATGTATTCTTCACTCCGGAGCAGTTATCGGTGCCGACGGTTTCGGCTTTATGCCCGGTCCGCAGGGAATCGTCAAAATTCCGCAAACCGGTATCGTTCAGATCGACGATGATGTTGAAATCGGAGCAAACACAACCATTGACCGTGCCCGCTTCGGCAAAACATGGATCAAATCCAATGTCAAAATCGACAATCTGGTCGTCGTCGCACACAATGTCGTTATCAACGAAAGTTCAATGATGATCGCTCAATCCGGTATCGCCGGAAGTTCCGAACTCGGCAGAGGTGTCATTATCGCCGCACAGGCAGGCATCAACGGTCATATCCAGATCGGCGACGGTGCCAAAGTCGCTGGTACAAGCGGTGTTGCAAAAAGTCTTCCCCCCGGTGCAATCGCCATCGGCACTCCTGCTGAAACGCAGCGTGAATTTATGGCACGTCTGAGTCTGCCCTCCCGCTTTGAAAAACTCAAAAAACAGGTCGATGAACTCAAACAGAAGGTCGAAAGTCTGCTGAAATAAAATGTCTTTCACAAAAAACTTACTGTTTATTATCATTGCATTATCGCCGTTTTTTGCCTCTGCCTCGGATAAAAAAAATGATTCCGATCCTTTGCAGCAGCGGGCAAAATCCGGCGATGTTGCTGCTCAGCTGGAACTCGGCAAAGAATATTTCAAAGGCATAAAGCGGCCGCTCAACCGTGCATTGGCACTCTATTATTTCAAACTTGCCGCCGATGCAGGAAGTCCGGAGGGAATGTTCAATCTCGGTATGTGCTATGAATACGGCGTTGAATATGAAGTCAACCGCCATCAGGCATACTACTGGTATTGCAAAGCGGACAATTTCGTTCCCGCTCTCTTTAAAAAAGCTCTTTTTCTGGAAAACGGAATTCCCGCAGTCAAAAAATCCCGCTCCTACCGCCGGGCGATTCCTGCAGATACTGCTCTTGCAAAAAATATCCTGAATGACCTTATCAAAAAAGAATATCCCCCTGCCCTGACTCATCAGGCAAAGAAATATCTGCAAAGTTCCAACAGTTCAAAAACAGAATTCTCCGAAGCATTCAAACTTCTCTCTCTGGCAGTCTCAAAAGGCGACATCAGTGCTTACAGACTGCTTGCTGACTGTTATGAATGGGGCATGGGTTGCGAAAAAGATGAAAAAAAAGCATTTGAGCTGCTGCAAAAATCAGCGTCTGCCGGGGACGGCGGTTCTGCAGTCAAACTCGGCTCATATTATGAACACGGGATCGGAACTGCCCCGGATCTTGCAAAAGCAGTTGAATTTTATCAAAAAAGTGCCGAGTTCGGCGAACCTGCAGGAATGGTAAAACTGGCAAAACATTACAGTTCCGGTTTCATCCTCAAAACAGACCTTGCCAAAGCCATTGAACTCTGCAATCACGCGGCTTCTCTCAATGAACGTTCCGCATTTACACTGCTGGCTCAATTTCATGCACAGGGTATCGGCATGGAACAGGATGAAAAAAAAGCATTCATGCTCTATCTCAAAGCCGCCGCCATGGGTGATCCGGAAGCCCAATATCACCTTGCAATCGCCTTTAAAAACGGTTCAGGCACACCGGTCGATATGTCAGGAGCAATCTATTGGATGAAAAAAGCCGCATCTGTCCGCTATGTGCCTGCACTTGAAACTCTTGAAAAATGGAATAAAAAATGAATACTTTTGCCCAATATTATAATGAAAATAAAAATGATATAGATGCAGTACTGCTTGACATTGACGGAACTGTTCTGCACGGTCCGCGTGCCATCGGCAACTCTCCTGCATTTATTGACGAATTACGTTCAAACGGCACGCCTTTTTTCTTTCTGACCAACGACGGAAATCATTCACTGGAACAGAAATGTTCTTTTCTCCGCCGCTGTGGAGTCAACGCTGATCCTGAAGAGATAATTTCATGCTCCGGCGTCATTGCAAAAATTGCCGCCGACAATAATTATACCAATAAAAAATTCTTCATACTCGGCGAACTCGGCACACCTTCTTTTGCCGCAGAAGCAGGCATTATTGAATGCAGAAATATTGACGAAATCGACGAATGTACAGGAGTCATCAACGGCGAAGGTGATTACGATTGGCATCATCATATGGAAGCCGTACTCGGTTATTTCATCGACCACCCCGATTCACCGTATATCGTACCCAATCCCGACAGTTACTGGCCCAATTCAAAAAACGGCAAATTCGGTGTCGGAGCCGGTGGACAGGCCCGTTTCATCACCGGCCTCCTCGGTGAAATGGGAATAAATATCAAACTTACATATCTCGGCAAACCTTATTCCGGGATTTACGATTATACCATCGATAAATTAAAAAAGAAACATCCGGAAAAAAATATCAGCCTCAACCGCATTTACGGCATCGGTGATTATCTGAAATCAGACATCCGCGGAGCAAATAATTACGGCATAACTTCCGTTCTCGTTTTGAGCGGAGTCAGCAAATTTGAACACATTGCCGACGCTCCTGCCGACAGCAGACCACACCTGATTTTTGACAGTTTGAACTGAATAAATCAATACATTTATATAAAAACGAAACGATATAAAAAGGCTCTGTACTAAACATTGACTGATAATAAAAAAAAATTGAGGGGGGTCGGGGGTATAGTGAGTTGCGACAGCAACGAGCGGCATACCCCTGATGTGGCTAATCCGGCGGAAGATTTGTTTCGTCATTCCGCAAAAAAGCGGGAGGACGAAACGAACATTTCGCCGAAAAAATAGCTAAACACCACACAGCCGCTGACACTCACGCGCCAGCGTCACATCGCTCCGGGTCGTACCCGGCGCCGGGTGCAGGGGCGGCGTAAGCCCCTGCAAAAAAGCACAAACCAAAGCTATTTCCCCATATTTGCGATAGAGCGTTTTTGATTATTGAAATTATTTATGTGAAAACAGGTTGAATTTTTGGAAAAATGCGGTAAGTTAATCATAGAACAAGAGGTGTTTTATGAAAAAAATTTTGATATTGCTGCTGTTGTTGACGGCTGTTTTTGTCCGTGCGGAACAAAATTTCAGATGGTCGCTGGAAACGGGGAAAATCCGTTTGGAAATTGCGGATGGCTGTTATATTTATCTTGACTCTTTAAAAATTGAAGCGTTTTCTGCCGAAAACAAAAAATTGCAAACCATTCTGCCGCGTACAATAATTTATGATGATGAGTTTTCGGGTAAGGTGCAGATTGTTCCGTCCGGAGTTTATCTGCTTGATAATAAGGAGAATTTGCCCGTTGCAAGTGCGAAAATCGCTTATCAGGGGTGCAAATCTTCCAAAGGGGATGATGCCGGAATTTGCTTTATGCCGCAGGATATTGTTCTCGGCAGGGCGGTAAAAAATGAAATTATTTCTCCGCAAAAAAGTTTTCTCGATGATTTTACCATGCTCCGCAAGCATGAAGGCACGATGAGTGTTGAACAGATGACAGCTTTTTTGCGTGATACTCAAACTGTTGAGGCTCAACAGGAAGAAAATCCTTTGGCGGACAAGTCGGCGTGGTTGATTCTGCTTATTCTGCTTTCGGGCGGTTTTCTGCTCAATTTCACGCCGTGTGTGCTGCCGATGATACCGATAAACCTCGCTATTATCGGAGCAGGGGGCGAAAAAACCGCAAAAGCCGGATTTTGGCGCGGAGTTTTCTATGCTGTCGGGATGACTTGTGCTTACGGTGCGCTCGGTATTGCGGCGATTGTATCGGGTATGCGGTTCGGAGAGCTTAATTCCAATATGTATTTCAATTTTGCCATAGCATTGATATTTTTTGTGCTGGCTCTGGCAATGGCGGGAGTGTGGAATTTGGATTTTTCCGCAAAATTGAACTCAATAAATCCGATGAAGTGGAACGTTGCCCGTCCGATTGCCATATTTTTTATGGGCGCAACGGCGGCACTTCTGGCGGGGGCGTGTGTCGCTCCTGCAGTTATCGGGATGATAATTCTGGCGATGTCGCTGTACAAAACTGCTCCTGCGGCGGGCTTGGCGGTGCCGTTTGTTTTCGGTGCGGGGATGGGTATTTTGTGGATTGCGGCGGGCGCGACGATGGGAAAAATTCTGCCCAAACCCGGCAAATGGATGGTTTATGTCAAAAATATTCTGGCTGTTTTTATTGCTCTTTGCGGTATTTATTATGCGTGGGTGGGGATTTCACTTATCCCCGGCAAATTCAATGCAGAAAATGAGGTGCGGCTGTTGAAAGAGGCATTGAATAATTCTGATAAAAAAGTTTTTATTGATTTTTGGGCGTCATGGTGCAAAAATTGCTCATATATGGAAAAAAATGTTTTGTCTGCCCCCGAAGTTCAGACCCAACTTTTGAACTATACCGTTGTCAAATTTCAGGCGGAGAATTTGAAAAATCCTGCTGTTGCAGAAATTTTGCAAAAATATAATATTCAAGGACTTCCGGCTTTTGTTATCATAGAAAGGAAAAAATAATATGAAAAAGTTTTTTATACATACTGCCGCCGCAATCGGTGCGCTTTTGGGCTTCGGCTGTTCAGGAATAAGTACGGAAAGTATCAGTGCGGTATCTCCTTTTAATATCAATTCGTATCTCGGCGTGTGGTATGAACAGGCGCGTCTGCCGCACTCTTTTGAGGAAGGGTTGATAAATACCAAAGCCACTTACCGCTGGGGACGCAACGGGCAAATTGAGGTCATCAATGAAGGAATTGACGAAAAAACAGGCAGGAAAAAAATCACAAAAGGTGTCGCGGAAACTTACAAAGGCAGCGACCGCGGCGAACTCAAAGTCAGCTTTTTCCGCCCTTTTTACGGAAAATACCGCATAATTTATCTTGACGAAAATTACAAAAAAGCAATCGTGACAAGCTCAACCAACAATTATTTGTGGATTTTGAGCCGTGAGCGCAAACTGCTGGAAAAGGAGCTTAATATGCTCGTCATGCTTGCCGCTGAATACGGTTTTGATACTGAAAGTTTGATTTTTCCGCAGAAATAAAATGGATTTTTCGCAGCGTTTGAAATGCCGTGAACGGTACAGCCATGTCCGTGAAAATGAAAACGGCATGGCTCTGATTGATTACATGACTGCAAATTTTCTCCGCTTTTCCCGTAATGAGTGGCTGGAAAAAATTGCGGAAAACCGCCTCGCTGTCAATGGACAAACTGTCAATGCAGATTTTGTATTGAAAAAACATGACCGTGTAAGTTTTTTTGAAGAATTGCAATCAGAACCAAGCGCAAATCTTTCATATAAAACTGTTTATGAAGATGAATATTTGATTGTTTTTGACAAGCCATCCGATTTGTGCGTCCATCCGACAGGACCTTTTTATCAGCATACATTGTGGTATCAGGCGGGGAAAAAGTACGGAGAACTCTTTTTTATCGGGCGGCTTGACCGTGAGACTTCGGGCTTGACTGTTGCCGCTCGTTCCAAAAAAATCGCCGCCGCTATGAAAATCAATCACAAAGAATACAACGTTCTCGTTCATGGAAAATTTGAACATTATATTCATGCCGCAGGTTTTCTCGTCAAAGATGAAAACAGCGTGATTGCCAAGAAAAAACGGTTCACTTATGATTATGTTGAAAATTTGGAAACTGCTGATACTGAACTCTTTCCGGTTGAAGTTTATGAAAATGGTTTTTCGCTTGTCCGTGCTGTTCTCCACACGGGGCGCATGCACCAAATCAGAGCTACGATGTTTTCTCTCGGCTTCCCCGTCGCCGGTGATAAACTTTACGGCGTTGATGAAACTCTCTACAACAAAATTTCTTCTCAATCTTTCACCGCCGCCGACCGCAAAAAACTCATCCTCGATAATCAGGCTCTGCACTGCTCAAAACTTGAATTCCTTCACCCCGCAACCGGCGAAAAAACGTCTTTTGAATCACCTTTTAACAGAATAATTGGAAAAAGTAGCTGTTGCAAAACTGTTTTGCGGGGAAAAAACCTTTATGAATAAAGTTTCTTTTCCCCGCACCCCTTTTTACAAACACTTCTATCAAGATTAATTTTATTATAACCGATAAAAGTAATTCATTTTTTATATTTGGCTGTGTTATAAAAGATGACTGATTTATTGCAGGTGTAGAAGAAAAAACCTTTTGGCGTTCCACCCGCCTTTTTATATGGTTCTTTTCTTCTCCCCCTGCACCTCCTCATCTTTTTCCAAACCTTTTAATTATACGCTCTGTTCCCCTTGAGGGGAGATAATGAAATTATTTTTTGAGAATAAAAAATTAAGGGGTTTGGGGTATAGTGAATTGCGATAGCAATGAACGGGGCGTTTCATCGCCTTTTATTTGCTATCGCCTTGGTAAAAGCTCAAAGTATATTTTTTACAACGGGGTATGCAAATGCGACAGCATACCCTAAAAAAAATGTGGCGAAGTCCG
>JAFVUZ010000115.1 GCA_017502435.1 Lentisphaeria bacterium | reverse complement strand
TAACGCCAGCGGCGGAGGTCATTTCTGCCGATTTTGCAGTCAACATCAAAAACATAATTGTCCTGATTGAGGGCAAGAAAAATATTTTTGAAATAAATATTACATTCCACGCCGGGAACAGCATAAATTTTCTCCGGCATAAAAAGTTTATCCTGTTTCCTCAACTTTTTATCAGCAACATCTGCTGCACAAGCATATATTGCCGCACACAGAGAAACAATCAAAAAAAATATTTTTTTCATATTTTTATTTCTTTATTTATTCCAGTTGATAAATGCCTGTTCATCAACATGTTTATTCCAATTATTTAACGTATTTCCCTCTGCCCATCCTGTAATATTGCTGGTATCACCTTTCCACCATTGCACATGACCGTCAACGGAAAGTACATTAGCTCCATTATTGTGAGGCAGTTCCATACAATAACTTTTACTCAGCAAAATGAATGCACATGAACCTCCGGGAGAGATTTTTTCAGACATTGACATTGTATCGGACGGGCGTTTAAGTTTGGAAACTTTGCGGGCATATATGAACAAACGTTCTTTTGCCTGGTCTTTATTTTTACCGCCCGGCATCCCGTAATTGGTAGTTCCGGCAAAAATGTGCTTGTTGGCAGCACAGCGGAACGCTTTTTTGTTACCGATGTAATAGTAAATTTTAGAAGGCCACCCATTTATATATTGGCCTGAAGATGCCATAAAATCCGGGTCTTCCGGAATAAGAGCACTGTCAAACTTCAGCGTACTATTCTTATCATCACCGCCTGCACCGGGAAAATAGTCCTGATTATCGGCGGCATATTGTACCAAGCCCAAATTCAACTGTTTCAAATTGGAAACACAGGCTGCCTGTCTTGCTTTGTCACGGGCTTTGTTCAATGCGGGCAGCAGCATACCGGCAAGAATAGCGATGATAGCGATAACGACGAGCAATTCAATTAAGGTGAAACAACTTCCTATAATATTGTTTCCGTCATGTTTTTCAAGGCTGTTTTTCATACTTTTATCCTTTCTGTTAAAGGGTTGAGATTTCAGGTTTTTTTACACGGTGCAGCCGTGTGCGGGTGGCTGGGACAAGGCGGACAGTAAGGAGTTTAAAGAATTTAAGGAGTTCAGGGAGAATGCCGTATGACTGCACTGCAGTCATACATATATCTCCGCTCCCGCGCAACTCCGACTGTATTCTGCATCAGCTCGACTCAGAGTGCAGTCATTTGTATTTATCCTTAATTTCCTTATCTTCCTTAAACTCCTTATTGTTTGTCATGTTCTGCCGCACGCACACGGCTTTGCCGTGATATCAAACGGGATGGACATCCCCGGCTTTGCCGTGTAATACGTACAACTTCCTATAAACAATATTACCTCACATTATTACATTTTATTCGGACGGTCTGATTGGCAGTCATTCAGAGCAATACTGCTGCAATTTTTTGTCAAAAACGTATATTTGAAATTTTCACTGGCATTTGCCCAGTCAATACGGACATTGTCAAAGCAGGAATCAGCAACCCACTCCAAATGAAATGCTTCCGGCGGGGCACAATTTCTGAATGCACGGTAAATTTCTTCTTCGTGTACATCATCTCCGCCGCAATATGCAACGTTTATATTCCTGAACGACAATCGTTTAAGCGGATAACCGGGATTGCCCTGAAGCAGACTGCCCCAAACTGCTTTGCCGCTGAAATTGAAAACTTCAATATCACTCATACGCTGTTCCTCCGGTGTTACCGGACCACTGCTGGCACTTTGGAAGAAAAACGGCCGCTTGCAATCCAGTATAAAATCATGGAACTTGATTTCTCTGATTTCCGCTCCTTCATAATTTCCGCATCCATATTTACAGACCAGACAAACCGCTGTTCTCGTATCATGGATAACAATATTGCCGAACTCGGCACGGCGGATAATGCCGGAACCGGCTCCGACCCGGATCGCATTGCAGCAGGTTTTCAAAACACAATTGCTGACAACGACATCTTCGCAAACACGGGTCTGATCCTTGAGCTGTTTCAAATCCGCACGGAGTGTGATGCAGTCGTCACCGGTGTCAATGATACAATCACTGACCGTAACTCTGCGACAGCAGTCAATATCGATTCCATCGCCGTTGCGGGTACGCCATTCGGTATAAATTTTCAAACCTCTGGCACTGACATCTTCACAGCCGTGAAAAAACAGACTCCAATAAGGGGCATTGTTCAACTCCACATCCCGGACTGTAATATGGTCGGATTCAACAAAATAAATCATTTGACTGGGACGCCATTTGTCAATCGCATATTTGCCGCTCGGCTGTAATATTTCATGCTGAAAAATTTTGCGGTTTCCGTCAATGATTCCGTCGCCGGAAATTACAACATGAGTAACTTCCACACCGACAATCAAATGTGCACCTGACGCTTCTTCATGCGGACGTGGATGGTTCTGCACACAGAAATCATCGGCATTGTAATCAGCAGAATTGGGACTTGCCAGAATTTTTGCCCCCATTTCCAAATGCAGACCGCCGTAACTTCTCAAGTACAGCGTACCGGTGAGATAAGTTCCGGGAGGAAAATTTACAACTCCTCCCGCATCGATCGCCCGCTGAATGGCGGCAGTATCCATTGTCACACCGTCGCCGACAGCACCGAAATCCTTTACATTTATCATTTATAAAGCTCCTTTAAACCTTTTACAGTTGCATCTACTAATTCCTGACCGCCTTTTGAACTTACAGGACACTGATTGAGAGTTGCGGAATAACCGCGGTTTTTCTCCGCACGTTCAGTTGCCAGATAACCGCCGGATGGATTGCCTTTTTCCACTCCGGCAAGTTCGACAACAAAAGTCTGAACAAACGGACTTCTGCCCTGAATGCGGTGCATATAATCCATAAACAGTTCAAATGCATTGCTTGCAAATGCAATATCGCCGACACGGACCAGACGGACTTCGGTGGCATATTTGCCGCCTTTACTGTAATGTGCGGCACATTCAAGAGTTGATTTTGCATTATTGATTGCTTTGGTACGGTTGAAATTGAATTTGCCGCGTTCCATGAGAGTTCCGTCAGTTTTGTACGGGACTTTTTTATATTTTTCAAGAGTTGCCTTTGCATTTGCCACACGGTCGGCGGGAATCGGAGTGGGCGTCAAATCGAGATTCAAAAGTTTGTAACGCAAAACAACTTCGCTCTGTTTGGACTTTGACGCCCATTTATAAGTATCTTCAAAAATATTGAAAATGCGTTCTGCTATATCCATACACATACCTTTTCTGTATGCGAGATACTCCTCCCAGCCATCCGGAATACCCGGATATGCACATTTTCTGCCGTATGCATCCAAAACTTTTTTATCATATTTCATGGCTATGCGGCGTTTTTCAGCTTGAGTATAATGCACCTGAAAAGGAATTGTATCCCCTGCCCCCGAAGCCTGCGGCAGGATATAAACACCGGGATACTTCTTTTTGAAAATTTCACGCACATCGTGCCAGAAATCGCTGGTATATTTTCTCATGTGTCCGGAATAAATTTGAGCAGTTACGGGAGCATTAATAATGAAACCTGTCAATTTGTCATTCATGTCGTATGTGAAAAGGAAGTTGATAAAATTTTCCGAACCGCTCTCCCAGCCTTCAAATTCAGCATCATTCGTTCTGCCGAGAATCAACGCCCTGCCTGCATAAGCAACTGAACTGCCGTACTGACCTTTGGGGCGTTTGGACAAATCACCGGCATAAACATTGCGTCGGTTGAAAGATGTTGCACCCAGACCGTAACCATAAGCGATTTTGCCGTTTTTGCGGTTTGCCCATGCTTTTTGGGCAGCAGCAACGATTTTTCCGGCAATCATATTTTTTATATCCTCTGAATCCATCAATCCGAGTTCAGCCGGGACTCCGGTCATCGGATAATAAACATTGATTGAACTGTGAGTATGGGTCGCATTGATAAAAAATCTGTCAGCTGGAAGTTCCGGAGCAATTTTTTTGGCAATTGCACGCACTCTGGGAGAAATATCTACGGGATTGAGAATATCAAGCGAAACAAAAATAACAGACTCTTTGCCGTTATCCAGCACAAGTACAGTCGCATAAATCGGGTCGCCGCTGCCTTCGGACGGACGGAAATAACCGTAACCCGGCATAATACTCCGTTTCCCCGGGTCAATGGATTCCATCGCCCAGCCGATTTTCAGCGGTGCGGCAAAAACTGACAATACAGCCAAACAAACAAAAATAAATACTGCTTGTTTCATGTTATAAAACTCCTTGTTTCAAAAGTAAATAAAAGATATTTTTATTGATAATTATACATCATATTTTTTTATTCTGCAACTCTCTTGATATGGACTTTTAAGCCAATTCATAAAAAAATGGCTCAACCAAAATATCCGGCTTGATTTTTTCAATTATCAATGCTATAATAAAAATATTAAAGGAGTTACAATATGTCAAAAATGCAGTTTCCAGAAAAATTTATTGCCATGCCGCATATATTTTATATGGCAGTTACAAATTTTGAACTCAATTACCGGGATGATTGGCACAATTCACGTTATAATGACCTCATTTACCTTATTTCCGGCAATATGACAGTGATTCTGCCCGGTATTTCAGAATTGGAATATCCTGTAAAAGCAGGTGAAGTTCTGCTGATGAAAAAAGATATACGGCACAAAGATATTTTCAATCTTTCAAAAGGCTTGAAAGCCCTCGTTATTTCCTACCTTTGGGATGGAGATGATGATTTTCTGCCGTCTGTCCCCCCAGTCCACAAAATAAAACTTGCCAAACTGCCGGAAATTCAAAGTATCCGTGAATATATCCGTGAAAACTGTCTATATCAAGACTCAAAATGTAGAGATTATACGCTCGTTCAGCACAGCAGACTGCATTCCGTACTGATCCAGATTTATGACTTTATTAACAACAAACATTCAGAACCGCCGCCGGAACTTCTGACTTATAAACCGGAAAAGCTCTTGAAAGCCGCAGAATATTATATAAACTGCAATTACGCTTCAGTCAATCTGAACAAAACAGAAGTCGCAAATGCTTTATCTGTAAGTATATCTACTCTGACGCGGGCATTTGAACGCTGTTCAGGATATTCATTTGTGGAATATCTGACCTTTGTCAGGCTGAATAAAGCAAAACAGCTCTTAATCAGCGGCAAATACCGTGTCAGCGAAGTTGCACAGCTCTGCGGATTCGCTGATGCGGGGTATTTTTCAAGAATTTTTAAAAAAACATTCGGCACTCCCCCGGCAAAATATCAATAAGATTATGCACCGCCGTCAGATATTTAATCCGCCTCAACTTTGAATAAAATCAAAAAGTTATTCTCTAAAAAACTTGAAAAACTCTCAAACAGTGTTAACTTATGATACTTAAAAAGTTTATCAAGGAGTTTAATATGCCTGAAAAAATGAAGAATTTTTATACATATTTGCTTGAGAATAACATATTGTGCAATACTTGCAATATGAACGGTACAACTCTCATCAGCAAATTGATGAATATACTTGCCGGACAGTGCAATTCACTCGATGCAGAAGACGCTGCAAAAGAAGTCGAAAAACGTGAAGCACTTTTCTCAACTGTCATCGCTCCGGGACTCGCAGTCCCACACGCCCGTATCAGCAGTATTGACAAGCCGCTGGTCGCTATGGCCTGCTGTCCTGACGGTATTGATTTTCACGGACAGAATGTCAAAATCATTGTCCTTTTGCTGACTCCGATAGCTGAACCGAATCTGCATCTGCAGCTTATGGCGGCTCTGGCAAAAGATTTCTCCGAAGAAAATGCAATCAGTCAGGTGGCAAAATCCGCAACACCTTCAGACGTACTGACTTATTTCAAAAATCAGGAAGTTGTCATGGTCGATTATCTGACTGCCAAAGAGGTCATGCGTGAAAATGTCATAACACTTTATGATACAGATACTTTGCTGCAGGCGATCAACAGTTTTTCAAGTTCTCCTGCCGAAGAATTTCCTGTCATCGACAAAAACGGCAATCTGAAAGGTATTGTTTCACTCACAGACCTGCTGCGTCACTGTCTCCCGGAAAATATGCTCTGGATGGAGGATTTGTCAAGTATTTACAAAATGCAGCCCTTTGCTGAAATGCTCAAAAACGCCTGCACCACAAAAATCTCTGAAATCATGAATCAGGATTTTATCACGGTCAGTGAAGATGTCCCCGCTGTGCAGCTGGCAAAACTTTTTCTTACAGACGGCATCCGCTGTCTGGTGGTAATCAACAAAGACGGCAAACTCTCCGGTATCGTCAAATTGAAAGAATTCTGTGCAAAATTCTTCTGGGAATAATAAGGAACTGCGTATGAAAAAAATATGGGGCTTCATAATCAAAATCGCAATCGCAGTTTTGATTCTCTCCTATTTAATACATATTCACTATGATTCTTTCGCTCAAGGCATCAGAAATTTCAATGCATTTTTCCTGATTCCGGCAGTGTTGCTGCTATATTTTGAAATGACATTCTGTGCTGTACGATGGTATGCACTTTTGAAAGCAGTTAATATCAAACTTACTTTCAGAGAAGCACTTGCATTGACAATGCGGGGATATTTCTGCTCGCTCATACTCCCCGGCGGAGCCATCGGCGGCGATGTGGCAAAAATCGGAATGATAGCACACGGCATGAACAAAGGACAGAGATTTGAACCAAGTTTCAGCATTCTGATCGACCGCATTGTCGGAATGGCGGCACTTTTTGGCATTGCAATCGTGCTGACTCTGGCGGATTTCAAAACTCTTTTGAAAACAGACTTCAGTGCTATCGGGATACCGAATGAATGCAATATATACATCATAATCCTTTTTATTTTGCTGTGCCTTGCAGGAATTGCAGCGGCAATGATACTTTTTGCCTGGAAATATATTGAAAAAATTCATCTTTTCAAACTGCTGTTCGAAAAAGCCGATAAAATTTCACACGGACTGCTGAACCGCATGAGACTTGCAATTTCAGCATACACAAATTCATGGAAAATTCTGTTGGGCTACACTGCTGCAAGTGTATTTTTTGTGCATTTAATACAAATGCCGGTACTTGTCTGCATCTGTTTCGGACTGGGAATGGAAATTCCATCCTGTCTGACACTTGCAACTGCAATCATCATCGGCAATATCGCAGGTTTGATACCTTTGACCCCCGGCGGTATCGGCTTGCGGGATATAACGGTTTTCGCCATTTTGCAGGCGGGAAATTTCAGCAATGCGACACTGATACCGCTCTTGATGTCGCTGACATTGATAATCAGCAATCTGTCCGCCGGGCTTTTCTTTTTTGACCGCGGAATACAGAAGGAAGCATAATATATGAACAATCTGCAATTTGAAATAAATTTTGCACCGCAAAAGGAAAATCACTTCCGGGAAACTCTCGATCAGGGCGGATTCGTACTGCTCATCGAACATAACAGTGCCGGACGTGACAATGACCTCGAAGCAGCCAAAGAACGCCTCAGACAGCTGGAATCAGCAGTGCTTGATATAAAATCTCTCAACTGTGCCCTCGCCATAACCGACGCATATTCACAACAGGATTCCTACCGCAGTCTGGATTATGCAATGGGGCTCAATATGGCGACCAGAGACCGCCATATTATCTATTTGAGCGGCAGAAATACCGACCTTGAAAGCGGCAGAGAACTGGTTCAATTCGCCAAAGCCGGCAATTTTCCAAACCTCGTTGCCGTTACCGGTGATGCCGCAACCGGAGAAGGTGTCAGAGATACCCGCAAACGAAATTTTCTTGAAAGTGTTCACTCTCTGCATTTAATGAATGACGGAAACTTCTTTCAGGGCTGTGTTATGAATCCGTTTCAATACACGCCGTATTCACTCTATCCGCAATACTCAAAACTGGTCAAAAAACTCAATTCCGGAGCAAAATTCATCGTTACTCAGGCGGGCTATGATATGCTCAAACTTCAGGCATTACGCTGGTATCTCGGAGAACGCGGACTTTATTTTCCGACGATTGCCAGACTGCTGCTGCTGACCCAGGAAAAACTTGAAGGTATTCTCGATAAACGCTATCCCGGCATCAAAATTTCTTCCGATTTCCGTAAAATTCTTGACAAAGAAAGCCAATTCTCGTCCAATCAGTTTGAATCCGCCCAGTGGCGGCGGCTGGAATTGCAGGCGGCAGGATGCCGTCTGCTCGGATACAGCGGCATTCAGGTAATGGGAGTTGACAGCCCCGCAAAAGCCAGAATAGCCGCCGAAAGAGTCGCCGGAGCCCTGCGTGAATTCACCTCTTTTGAACAGTGGCTCGAAGAATATAATGCATATCTTGCCAAAGCAGAAATGGCTCCTTTGAGTCCGAGTTTTTATATGTACGACCGTATTCTGCACCGCTCCTATCCCGAAACGCCTCCACTTATGTCAGAAATAGGAGAACTCAAAATTTCAAGAAATGAAAAATTTCTTTACAAACTCCGCAAATTCTTTTTTGCCCATTCAGATACACAAAGTGCACGCAACAGACATTTCTGGAAAGTCCTGCTGGCAGGATGCAGAAGCTGCTCTCAATGCAGACTTCCTTCAACTTTCTATGTCTGCCCCGAACACTGCCCCAAAAAACTTGCCAACGGTCCATGCGGCGGAGTCAAAACCAACGGAGACTGCGAACTCGGCAATTTTGAGTGCATCCACAGTTACAAAATGCGGCTCGCTCTCTGGCAGAAAAAAATGGATAAACTTGAAGATGTATACATTCCGCCCATAGACGGAATTTAAAATAAAGGATATTTTTATGCTTATGAAACAATTGATTTTAGGTCCAATGGAGAATAATTGTTATCTGCTGCAAAGTCAGGATAACAAAACTCTCTACATTGTTGACCCTTCATGCGACGCACAGAAAATAATCGAATGTGCCGAACATTATTTCAATTTTGAACAGACGATAATTCTGCTCACTCACGCACACGCAGACCACATCGGAGCTGTCAAAGAACTCGTAAATGAACTCAACGTAACAGAAGTCATGCTCGATGACAAAGATATTGTTTTGTATCAGAGCCCCGAAAATGTGATCATACCTTTCTGGCCCCTGCACAAAGATCTGCCGCAGACAACCAATGTACATGATACTGCAGATTTCAAAGTGATTTCAACCCCCGGTCACACTTTGGGCGGGGTCTGTTACTATTTTGAACCGGAGAAATGGTTATTTTCCGGCGACACGCTGTTTTACCGTTCAGTAGGCCGTACCGATCTCCCCGGAGGTTCTGATACCGTACTTACAAAATCCATACGGGAAAATATTTACACTCTGCCCGGCGATGTCACAGTTTATCCCGGTCACGGATGTTCAACCAATGTTTCAGATGAAAAAAAATTAAATCCATATATTTAAGAAAGGAATAAAAAAATGCATCCCGCACTTATCACAATTTGTATCATCGCAGGAGTAATCCTCGCCCTTTTGCTCTGGTTCTATTTTCTGCCGTACAGTTTCGGCAAAGTCCTCCTGACTCTGCTGCGTCACACCATTTATCAGGTGGAATTCAAAGGCCGCGGCAACATCCCGTACAAAGGTCCGGCACTGCTGCTTGCCAACCATGTTTCCCCCTTTGACTGTCTTATCATTATGGGTATGACCCGCCGCAAAGTCCATATCATGATGAACAGCCACTTTTTCCGTGCAAAATTTTTCATGCCGGTCTTCCGCCGTTTCGGCTTTATCGAAGTTCCGCAGAGCAACCACCCGAAAGAAATGCAATCTCTTTTCCAGAAAACCCAGCAGCTGCTCCGTGAAGGCAAACTGGTTTGCGTATTTGCAGAGGGCGGCGTTTCTGAAAACGGTCTTATTTCCAATTTTAAAAGCGGTATCCTTCAAATGCTTCCGGAGGATATTCACGTTCCGCTGGTTCCTGTCCGTATCGGTATGATGCGTGGAACTCTCTTTACCGTTTACAAAGGCAAAATCCGTCATCTCGGCGGCCGTTCACTTCCGCTCCCCATCTCCGTTATGGTCGGTAAAGAAATTTCTCATGACATCACCCCCTTCCAACTCCGTCAGCGTATTTCTGAAATGGGTGCTGAAATTGAAATGCTGCCTTACCGCTGTGAACGCACGGTCCATTATCAATTCCTCCGTCAGGCCAAAGCTCATCCCTTCCGTGCCTCCTACAAAGATGCCGGTTCCCGTGCCGTCAAAAATATTACCATGCTGATCAAAAGTCTGATTATTTCACGCAAAGTCCGTGAACTTGATCAATACACCCAATCCGACCTTATCGGCGTTCTGCTGCCCAACTGCACCAATCTGACCGCTGTTATTTTCGGTATCCTTTATGCAGACAAAACTCCCGCCATACTAAACTTCTCAAGCGGCGAAGAAACCATCCGCAAAGTCGTTGACCGTGCCGGTATCAAAGTAATCCTCACCAGTCACAAATTCGTCGAAAAACTCGGTCTTACAGAAACTCCAGACATGATATTCCTTGAAGATGTCGCCAAAACTATCACCAAAGGTGTAAAACGTCAGGTCATGCTTGATACTTTACTGCTGCCTTCATCATGGCTCATCCGTAAATACTCTCCCGAAAACTTCAGAGATTTGAACGGTCTGCTCGTCGTTCTCTTCTCGTCCGGCTCAACCGGTGTACCCAAAGGCGTCATGCTGACTCACCGCAACATCAACTCCAACATCCAATCTTTCGGACGTGCCATCAAATGGACAACTGATGATGTTCTGCTCGGCAATCTGCCATTGTTCCATGCTTTCGGATTCTGCGTATGTTTCGCCTTCCCCGCTGTCGAAGGTGTTCACGTTTCATACACTCTCAATCCGCTTGATGCCAATATGATCTGCAATTGCGTCGAAAAAGACAAATGCACCATCATGGTCTCCACTCCGACATTTTTGCAGAATTATATGCGTAAATACAAACCCGGTCAATTCAAATCCCTGCGTCTCACAATCACCGGTGCTGAAAAACTCCGTCATGACATCGCCGGTAAATTCAAAGAGCTTACCGGTCTCGAAGTCATTGAAGGTTTCGGCTGTACTGAACTTTCACCCATCGTTTGTATCAACCTCTCTCAATCAATCTTCCACCTCGGCAAAGAATACGGCAAAAAAGGCAGTATCGGAGCCCCCATGCCCGGTATCCATGTCAAAATCGTCGATCCCGACACTCTGGAGGAACTGCCGCCCAATACTCCCGGCTTGATGCTTGTCAAAGGCGGTCTCGTCATGAAAGGATACTGGAACGATGAAGAAAATACCCGCAAAGCCATGAAAGACGGCTATTATATCACAGGTGATATTGTTTCCATGGATGAAATGGGATATCTTACCATTACCGGACGTCTTTCACGCTTCAGCAAAATCGCCGGCGAAATGGTTCCGCACGAAATGGTTGAAATGGCTATCAACGAAGAACTTAAAGCTGAATCTCGCGTTATCGCTGTCACCGCTTGCGAAGACTCCAAACGCGGCGAAAGATTGATCGTTTTCTATTCTCTCGAAGATTTCAATGCCGACGAAATAATTGAAAAACTCCGTGCCCGCAATCTTCCCAACCTCTGGATTCCCAAAGCCGAAGACTTTATCAAAATCGACCAGATTCCTCTCCTCGGCAGCGGAAAAGTCGATTTGCAGGCACTCAAAAAGAATGCCGCCGCTTATGCCAAATAAGAATGTGCTGTAATTAAAATATGGCTGCTGCAAACCATTAAAAAAGTAAGTAGTAGCCATTTATTTTTGTTTTGATAAATTTTGATTATGCGGTACAGATTAAGCCGCTTCAACTGCAAAATATCAAATCAATTCATTGAAATAAACCGGTTCAAAACCGTGTTTTTTCATAGTTGAGCAGGCACCTTCAATTTCATCAAAATACTTTGGAATATAATTCACATAATGTCTGTAAGCATACTGCTCATGTGAACCAATCAGAATTTTCTGCTGACCGGAAACAATTTTGTCCTCTAAAGTCTTGCAAATTGAGTCAATATCATCCAGAAAAAGATTAAGGATCGCATCGACGGAAAGTTCATACTGATCAAATTCCGCATTGTACTGCAACTTGGTTTCATTCTGCATGGTATGAAATTTCATGCCGCGTTCACGCATATAACGGCGGATTTCGGGAGTTGCTCCGAAATAGTGATAGATAACAGGAGCAATAAGTGACTGTTCCCCGACAATACGTTTCATGGCACTGAGCCATTTTTCATAATGTTCCGGATATTTTTCCGGATATGCCTCAGAATAAGGGTATTCGGGATATTCAGAATCTCCGTGGAAAGCAAATCTGAGCCAGTCGGAATTTTTTTCAAACTCACTTTTGTAACGGTCATCGACCAGCGAAAGGTCGAATTCAGGTTCATGAAAATTGTGATAAAAAGAGTTCAACGTAAATTTCACGCCGTATTTCTGATGCATAGACTTCAAACCGGCAAGATAAAAATTATCAAAAACCGACTTGAATGAATGCTTGACTATATCAGTGAAAAAAAATACGTTGTCGTCGATGAAAAAATTGTACATTCTGCCATCCGGCAATCTGTTAAGCATAGCAGCCTCCTGTTGTTTTTACGATAAGATAACATGATTAAAAAAAATTTCAATGACAATTCTTGATTTTTTCCGTATATATATTATATTAACAGCAGATAGAACAGCAAAGGAAAATAAAAATGATTTCGCAAAAATATGCAATTTTTGATATGGACGGCACACTGGTTGATTCAATGCAGTATTGGAGAAATATTCTTTCGGAATATTTGCAAATGCCTGTCTCAAAAGAATATGCAGAAAAAATTGCAGCAATGACCATCACAGAATCAATCACTTTGACCATTCAGGAATTCAAACTGAAAAAAAGCAGCAGAGTTATTTTCGATGAAATATCTGAAATCATGTATCATCATTATATCAATGACATACCTTTGAAAGCCGGAGTTGCGGAATATTTGCATAAACTACGGCAGAACGATGTCAGAATGTGCATTGCTTCAGCCTCGCCGGTTACGCTTATCTGGGCAGTTGCAGCACACCATAAAATCACAGATAATTTTGAATTTTTCTGCAGTACAGAGGACGGTTTTCCGGATAAAAGAGAACCCGATATTTTTCTTTACTGTGCCGCAAAATTCGGAGCAGAGCCGCAGGAAAGTACCGTTTTTGAAGACTCTTTTTCTGCAATAAAAAGTGCAAAAAAAGCCAATTTCAATGTCGTTGCCGTCTATGATGACACCCAGAAAGAATACTGGGATGAAATCATAAAAACCGCCGACAGATACAAAATATCATTTTTGTAACACTTCTGCAGGCATTTTTCAATCAAAAAATCCCTTATTATAATAAAATAATGCTGAAATATTCGTTTTTTCTGTTGAAAAAAACGTTTTTTCATGTATAGTACCTTTGATGTTTTGTGATAAAATATCAAAATTTGTTCACTATGAAAATTTCATAATTTTTAAATCATTACATACAAAGGACTTTTTTATGTTCAAAGCAGTAAATAACAGCGTTGATTTCGCCAAACAGGAAGAACAGATCCTTGAATTCTGGCAGTCAAACAATATGTTTCAGAAATCTCTGGATCAGCGTGCAGGCAAGGAAGAATTTGTTTTTTATGACGGCCCCCCGTTTGCAACCGGTCTGCCGCACTACGGACATTTGCTTGCCGGTACAATCAAGGACGTCGTTCCACGCTATCAGACAATGCTCGGCAAATATGTAGCCCGCCGTTTCGGCTGGGATACTCACGGTCTTCCGATCGAAGCGCTGGCTCAGGATGCTCTCGGCATCAACGGTTCACATGAAATCCGTGAATTCGGCGTTGACAAATTCAACGAACAGTGCCGTTCCATGGTTCTGCGTTACGTTGACGAATGGAGACGCACAGTCAACCGCATGGGCCGCTGGGTCGATTTTGACAACGACTACAAAACCATGAATCCGCAGTTCATGGAATCCATCTGGTGGATTTTCAAACAACTCTGGAATCAGGGCCGTGTTTACAAATCACACCGCATCATGCCCTACTCATGGAAACTTTCAACTCCGCTGTCAAACTTTGAAGCAGGTTCCAACTACAAAGACGTTCAGGACCCTGCGGTTACCGTCCGGGTCAAAGTTCTTTCCGGTGCTGACAGTGCCTGGGGAGATACTTATTTGCTGGTATGGACCACCACTCCGTGGACTCTGCCCGAAAACCTCGCAATCTGTGCCGGTCCCGAAGTCGAATACAGTATTGTCCGCGACCTTACCGATGACAAAAAAGCCTGCTACGTCATGGCAACTGCCCGTATTTCTTCACTTTTCAAAAAAGCAGAAGATTACGAAGTTGTCAAAACCTGCAAAGGTACCGACCTCAAAGGCTGGATTTATGAACCGCTGTTCCCATACTTTGCTGAATACAAAGCTTCAGGTGCATTCCAGGTCCTCAATGACAATTACGTCAGCACCGATGACGGTGTCGGTCTCGTCCATATTGCTCCGGCATACGGCGAAGACGACTTCCGCGTTGCCAAAGAAGCCGGTATCGATGTCATTGCCGACCCGCTGGATATGTCCTGCAACTTCACAGACAAACTTCCGGAATATGCCGGACGCTTCTGCAAAGACTGCGACAAAGATATTATCAAACGCCTGAAAGAAGAGGGTAAACTCGTTCATCAATCAACCATTACCCACAGTTATCCCTTCTGCGACCGTACCGATACTCCGTTGATCTACCGTGCCATCGAAGCATGGTATGTCAAAGTCGAAGACCTCCATGAACGTCTCGCCGCCAACAACGAAAACGTCCGCTGGCAGCCTGAACACGTCGGCGGCAAACGCTTCACCAACTGGCTGCTGAATGCCCGCGACTGGAACATTTCCCGCAACCGTTTCTGGGGCTCATGTATTCCTATCTGGATCAATGATGAAGATCCCGATGACCGCATCTGTGTCGGCAGTGTCGCTGAACTTGAAGAACTCTCCGGTGAAAAAGTCACTGACTTGCACAAACATTTCATCGACAAAATCGTTATCAGAAAAGACGGAAAAACTTACCACCGTACACCCGAAGTCCTCGACTGCTGGTTTGAATCCGGAGCAATGCCCTACGCACAGGAACATTACCCATTTGAAAACAAGGAACGTTTTGAAAAGAACTTCCCGGCAGACTTTATTGCTGAAGGTCTGGACCAGACCCGCGGCTGGTTCTATACTCTGATGGTGCTTGCAACCTGTCTTTTCGACAAATCCCCCTACCGCAACGTCGTTGTCAACGGTTTGATTCTTGCCGAAGACGGTCAGAAAATGTCAAAACGCAAGAAAAATTATCCCGATCCGCTCCACATCGTCAACCAGTACGGTGCCGACGCTCTGCGTTTGTTCATGCTCGGCTCTCAAGTTGTCCGTGCCGAAGACCTCAAATTCTCCGAAGCCGGTGTCAAAGAGATCCTCCGCGGCGTAATGATTCCCATGTGGAACGCTTACAGCTTCTTTATCACTTATGCCAATATCGACAACTTTGAACCTAAAGACGACAAAATGCCGCAGAATGTTTCCAACGTTCTCGACAAATGGATTTTGAGTTCTCTCTCTCAGATGATCGAAGAAATCCGTACCGAAATGGACCGCTACAACCTCCAGAAAAGTGCAAACCGTTTCGCAAAATTCATCGACGACCTCACAAACTGGTACATCCGCCGTTCACGCCGCCGCTTCTGGAAGAGCCAGAACGATACCGACAAAACCGAAGCATATGCAACTTTGTACTACTGTCTGGTGACTTTCTGCAAAACCGCAGCTCCCTTCATCCCCTTCATCACTGAAGCAATGTATCAGAATCTGCGTACCGCCGATATGCCCGAAAGCGTTCACCTGTGCGATTATCCCACTCCAGATGACTGCCGTGATTTTTACCTCGAAAAACAGATGGAAAACACCATGAATGCCGTCTCTCTCGGACGTTTCCTGCGTACCCAGAACAATTTGAAAGTCCGCCAGCCCCTCGGCAGAGCTTTGCTCGTTGCTCCCGATGCTGAAACTGAAAAAATGCTCCGCGATACAACAAGCATCATCGCTGAAGAACTCAACGTCAAATCTGTTGAATTTGAAGCCGATGAAGGTGCGCTCGTCAAACGCTCCGCCAAAGCAAACTTCAAAGTCCTCGGTGCCAAACTCGGCAAGAATATGAAAGAAGGTGCTGCTCAAATCGCCAAATTCACCGATGCCGAAGTCGCTTCAATCGTCAAAGGCACTCCCGTAACTCTTAACTTCGCCGACGGCTCAAATGCTGAAATCACCGCCGATGACCTTCTCATCCAGCGTGAACAGAAACCCGGCATGACCGTTGCAACCGAAAACGGAATCACCATCGCCCTTGATACCAATTTGAACGACGAACTCATTGCTGAAGGTTTCGCCCGTGAATTTGTCAGCAAGATCCAGAACCTCCGCAAGGAATCAGGATTCGATGTCGCCGACCGCATCACCATCGCTTACAAACATTGTGCATCCGATGCTGCAATCGCCAAATTCAATGACTACATCAGCACTGAAACTCTGGCCGCAGCAATCAATGCAATGGACAGCATTGACAATGGTGTAACTCTCGATATCAACGGCGAAAATGTTGAAGTCAAAGTCGAAAGGATTTAAGCTGTAAATCATGAGTAAATGCCCCGATAACTGCAAAAATTGTCATGAAGATTGCGGAAGCAACCTCAAGCCGCTTTCCAGACTTCAGACATGGGGTATTTTACTCCTGATTGCCGTTATCGGCTGCGTAATCGCATTTTTCAAACAGAATGCCGCTGCGTCAAAGACTGAAAACGTCAAGCGTTTCACCTATCCCTGCATGGGGACAATCGTTGATATTTCACTTTTTGACTCGCCGGAAAACGCAGAAAAAGCGGCGGCGGCAATTCAGAAAGAGTTGAAAAAAATTGAAGATATGTGCAATATTTTCAATCCGGATAGTGAAATTTCAAAACTCAATACTTCTGCCGACAGCAAACCTTTTGTATGCTCAAATGAACTTTACAGTTTGTTGAAATATTGTTACAATGCCTATGAAATAACCGGCGGAGCATTTGATATTACTGCAAAAAATCTGATGGATTTATGGGGATTTTACCGCAAACGCAACACAATCCCCTCCCCCGCTGAAATAAAAAATGCTCTTGCAAAAACCGGCATGAACAAAGTCGTTTTCAATGATGATGCAAAATCCGTTTATTTCACTGTCAAAGGAATGGCTTTTGACCTCGGAGGTGTCGCCAAAGGTGCAGCTCTTGACAATGCAGTTGCCGCGGCAAAAAATGCCGGAGCCCAAAAAGGTATCATCAATCTCGGCGGCAATATCGGCTGTTTCAGAGAAAAGCAGGACGGCTTTTTTGAAATCGGTGTCCGCGACCCGCGCAAACGCAATGCAATCATTGACAAACTGCAGATTGCCAACGGCTTCTGTGCTACCAGCGGTGATTATGAACGCTTTGTCACACTCAACGGCAAAAAATATTCCCATATAATGAATCCTTTGACAGGATATCCCGTTCAGAATATGTGCAGTACAACTGTCGTGGCCGCTAAAGGTATCGACAGTGATATTTTTTCAACAGCATGTTTCATTCTCGGCAGAGAAAAAGCAGACAGATTTATCCATATGAAAAAAATAAATGATGTCTGTTTCTGTTCTGTTGCAGAAGATGATTCTTTTAATTATTCACATAGTTTTAATCATATAACCAAGAGGTAAAAAAATGATTCATCCAAGTTCAATTATCGCCCCCGGTGCCCAGATCGCCGAAAACGTTGAAATCGGTCCTTTGTGCTATGTCGGTCCCAATGTCAAAATCGGTCCCGGCTGCAGACTTATCAGCCATTGCAACATCGACGGTCATACCACCATCGGCAGCAATAACGTTTTTCATCCCTTCAGTGCAATCGGACAGCCTGCTCAGGATCACGGCGTAATTCCCGGTTCAGTAAGCTATGTCGAAATCGGAAATGACAACATTTTCCGTGAAAACA
Source organism: Lentisphaeria bacterium (assembly GCA_017502435.1). Lineage (GTDB taxonomy): Bacteria > Verrucomicrobiota > Lentisphaeria > Victivallales > Victivallaceae > RGIG5270. Next base: position 11,017 of record JAFVUZ010000115.1, on the reverse strand, counting down.
CCACTGTCCATTCCGGCACGAAACCCGAAACTGTCACAAAAATCGGCAACCATTGTATGTTCATGGCAGGTTCACACATTGCCCACAACTGCAAAGTCGGCAACAACGTGATCATCGTCAATGCTTCCGTCCTCGGCGGTTACGCTGAAGTTGCAGACAATGCTCTCATTTCCGGTCTCTGTGCAGTTCACCAGTTCTGCCGTGTCGGACGTTTCGCCATGATCTCCGGCGTCAGTGCCATGTCCAAAGACGTCCCCCCCTTCATGACTGCTGAAGGCCGTAACGGCGGTGTCAAAATGGTCAATCTCGTCGGCTTGAAACGTGCCGGTTTCTCCGATGAAACCATCCGTGTCATCCGCAATATCCACAAAGTTTTCTACCGCAGTGAACTCTCTCCCACCAATGCTCTCAAAAAGATCAAGGAAGAGTTCCCCCAGATCCCCGAAGTTCTCGAATTTATCGAATTCTGTGAATCAAGTACCAAAGGTGTTCTCGCCGCCAAAGTCGACGGTCACCGCGGATAATAATATAAGTAATAAGGAATTTTACAAATGTCTCTCAATCTTACTGTCAATCCCAAGTTCAATAAACGCAAAGGCCCGGTCGTCCTCGCTATTCTTGACGGCGTAGGTTTCGGTAAATATACTGACGGTGATGCCGTTCTCAACGCTTACACTCCCACTCTGGACGCATTGATGAAGACCTGTCCTTTTACCCGGCTCAAAGCTCACGGTACTGCCGTCGGTATGCCTTCAGATGCCGATATGGGCAACAGCGAAGTCGGTCACAATGCCATCGGATGCGGCCGGGTTTTCTCACAGGGAGCCAAACTCGTTGACGATGCAGTCACCTCCAAAAAACTTTTTGCCGGTGAAATCTGGCTCAAACTCGTTGATTTTGTTAAAGCCAACAACTCAACTATGCACTTCCTCGGTCTTTTCTCCGACGGAAACGTTCACAGCAATATCAGCCATCTGAAAGCAATGGTCGAAGAAGCAAAAAATGCCGGTGTCAAAAAAGTCCGCATCCACGCTCTCCTCGACGGCCGCGACGTTCCCGAAACTTCAGCTCTCGAATACGTCCGTCCCTTTGAAGAATTTCTCGCCTCTCTCAACAGTGCAGATTTTGATGCCAGAATTGCTTCCGGCGGCGGCCGCATGGTAATCACCATGGACCGTTACGGTGCAAACTGGGAAATGGTCCGCAAAGGCTGGGAAATCCACGTCCACGGTAACGGTGAAATGTTCAAATCCGCCGAAGAAGCAATTACTGAACTCCGCAACCGTACCAAAGCAATCGACCAGGATCTGCCGCCCTTTGTCATTTCCGATGACGGCAAAACTCCCGTCGGTGCAATGGCTGACGGCGATGCAGTTATTTACTTCAACTTCCGCGGCGACCGCTCTCTTGAAATCACTGCCGCTTTTGAAGATGACAATTTCACCCATTTTGACAGAGGCGTTCGTCCCGCAGTCATGTATGCAGGTATGATGGAATACGACGGCGACTTGCACCAGCCCAAAAACTTCCTCGTCAATCCCCCCGAAATCGACCGCACCATCGGCGAATACCTCTGCAACAGCGGAGTTAAACAGCTTGCAATTTCTGAAACCCAGAAATTCGGTCACGTCACATACTTTTTCAACGGCAACAAGTCCGGCAAATTCAATGAAGAACTCGAAGATTATGTCGAAATCAAATCCGACATCGTTCCTTTTGAACAGCGTCCGTGGATGAAAGCCGCCGAAATAACCGATCAGATCATTGAAGCCATCGAAAGCGGAAAATACGGCATGATCCGTTTCAACTTCCCCAACGGCGATATGGTCGGACATACCGGCGACTTCCAGGCAGTTCTCGTTGCCATGGGAGCAGTTGACATCTGCCTTGCCCGCATCAAAGACGCTGTCGAAAAAGCCGGCGGCGTACTCGTCGTCACCGCCGACCACGGCAATGCCGACGATATGCTTGAACATGACAAAAAAGGCGAAGTCAAATTCGACAAAAACGGTCAGGTCTGCCGCAAAACCAGCCATTCTCTCAATCAGGTTCCATGCATCGTTTACGACCCCGGATTCCAGGGCGAATACGAAGCTGAACTTAATGAAGGACTCGGCATCAGCAGCATTACTGCAACTTGTATCGAACTTCTCGGCTTCAACGCTCCTGAAGGTTACGATTCAAGCGTTCTCAAAATGCGTTAACTTTCAACAGTTTGAGCCGTATTTTTCAATGCGGCTCAAACCATTCAATTTTTCAGCAAGGAAAATACTGCAATGATTAAAAAATATGAAGATTTCAAATCTGAAGTCCGCAAAAATATGCGTGACGGCAACGGAGAAATTTCAATAACACACATTCTCGATTGTGCAAATGACCTCAAAGCTCAAGCAAGAATGTTCGCAAAACTCACAATCGTTCCGGGTGCATCGATAGGTTATCATGAACATATCAACGAAGAAGAAATTTTTTATATTCTCAAGGGAACTGCAGAACTTGACGATAACGGAGAGAAAAAAATCCTCCGCACCGGAGATGTCGCCGTAACCTCAAATGCCGGTCATGCCATTGCCAATAACGGCAGTGAAACAGTAGAAATCCTTGCTTCCATACTCAAATTTTAAATTACGGAACGTCCGGCCATGCTGAAATCATCCCGCAACATAATCAGTGCTATCGAACTTGGAACTTCCAAAATCTGCGTCCTTATCGGCAATTCAAATCCCAACGGACAGCTCGAAGTCATCGGTCTCGGCGAAGTCCCGACCGAAGGCTCAATCGTCAAAGGCGAGATAATTAATATGGAAGAGGCTTATGAACAGCTCAATATTGCCCTCGAAGAAGCCGACCGCTCTGCAGGTAAAGTCCTGACTCACAACCAGTTGTCTGTCATAAACGTTACCGGATGCAATATCGACAGCGTTCATAGCGTCGGGACTGCGATCATTCGTACCCCCGATCAGAAAATTACCATGAACGAAATGCAGGAAGCCAGCGAAAGTGCCAAAATCCACAATATGCCGACCGGACTTACCGAACTTCATACCGCAGTTTCCTATTACACCCTCGACGATGCCAGACGTCTCTGCAATCCGGAAGGTCAGATCGCAACCAAACTTGACGCTCATATCCAAATCATCAGAGGCAATGCCAACCGTATCGAAAACTTCAAACGTCTGGTCGTTGATACCGGCTTTGACGAAAATATGATCCTGCCGATTTTCAGCGGAACCTGCTCAGATATGGGCATCCTGTCAAAAGATGAAAAAGAACGCGGAGTTCTGCTCGTTGACTTCGGAGCCGGTACAACAGAATATATGGTCGAATATCGTGAAGGTATGATTACCGGCGGAATATTTCCGATTGGATTCAACCATCTGCTGAACGATCTTTCAATCGGTCTTGAACTGCCGTTTGACTACTGTCAGAAACTCGCTTCAAGCGGTAAACTTGAAGCAATTCTCAAATCAGGTGAACAGTTCCACGACTATCCTAATCAACGCGGCAATGTACGCCATATTCCGGTAAGTTCATTTGAAACGATCATCGAATTGCGTCTGCGTGAACTTTTCGGCCTGATCAGTGATGAACTGAAAAAGGTTGATATTCACCATAATATTGATGCAGGCGGCGTTCTTACCGGCGGCGGCTCTCTGCTGACTTTGAGCCAGAATATTTTTCAGGAGACCTTTCAATGTTCCGTCCGCAAAGGTCAGCCGCACGATGTCATCGGTGCTTCCGGCAAAATCAGTTCTCCGCAATACAGCATGATTTACGGGGCATTGAAAATTGCCGATTATCAGAACCGTAATTTCACTATTGTTTCCAGTAAAAGTCCGTTTCAAACTATCGATGCCATGCTCAACAGACTTTTGAGTTTTGGCAAAAATATCAAGGAGTCTGTCAGTATATGAGTACCAATAAAAAAATTGCAATTCTCGGTATAGGTCAGGCAGGCTGCCGTACCGTTTCTGAAATTCATTCTCTGCGTCAGGCAGAAAATTTTACCATCTTTGCAGTTGACACTGACGAACACTCTCTCGCTGAATGCAGCATTCCTGAACAGAATAAACTCCTCGCCGGAGCCAACTGGCGTTACGGTCAGGGCTGCGGCGGCAATGCCATGGCGGGGTCCCGTGCCATATCTTCATCCCGTACACAAATGGAAAATATGCTGTCCGGTTTTGATATGATATTTTTTACCGGAGGTCTCGGCAGAGGCAGTGCCACCGGCGGCTTGCCGGTACTCTCAAGCGTGGTAAAAAAGCGCAAAATTCCGGCTGTTTTTGTTGTTACAACCCCATTTAAAATGGAAGGTTTAAGCAAACAGCGGACTGCAGAAGCGGCTCTGAAAAATGAACTTTATCCGCTGGCTGACGTCGTTCTTGCTCTGCCGAATGATCTGCTTTTTTCCATTCTGCCTGGAAATGTTTCTCTGGACGAAGCATTCCGCACATCCAACCGCCAGATAGCGAAATGTGTAATTTCCCTTGCCATGATATTTGCCGGCGGCAATCTGCTGTCCGCCAACTATTCTGATCTCGCAGAACTTATGCAGAAAAAAAAGAGTTCCGTCTCCATCGGCATCGGACTCTGCAGTGCCAAAGATGCTCCGGAGGAAAAAAATTCCCTTCTCATTGAACGTATGCTGCAATCCCCTCTGCTCGGAGGCATCAAAAAAATAAAAGATTCCCACGCAGTCATTGCATCATTGCTCGGCGGTCAGAACCTTACTTCTGCCGATTGCCTGCATATATTTGACAAAATACGTGAAATAACTCCGGAAAATTGCCAGCAGATACATTCAGTCAGTACCGATGAATCTCTCGGCGATTCTGCGATTTTGAGCGTGATAACAGTCAAATTCGACGAATCAAACGACTTTGAATCCGTCCTCGGAGTTCCCGATGAAGGCAAAATCACCCGACGCAAAAACACGGACACCATCTCTGGCGAACAGCTTGGATTGCCGCTTGATGCTCTTTCCCGCGGCATCATGGAACACACGGCGGCAACCATAATCAACAATGAAGATATGGACATTCCAACCTTCCAGCGGCTTCAGAGAAAAATCGATGCCGGAAAATAATCAGACAAGATAATAAAATGGCTGTGTACTAAACATAGACTGATAATTAAAAAAAATTGAAGGGGGTTCGGGGGTATAGTGAGTTGCGACAGCAACGAACGGCATACCCCTGATGTGGCTAATCCGGCGAAAGATTTGTTTCGTCATTCCGCCAAAAAGCGGGAGGACGAAACGAAAATTTCGCCGAAAAACAGCCTGACGCACCCAGCCGCTGACACTCACGCGCCAGCGTCACATCGCTCCGGGTCGTACCCGGCGCCGGGGATACAAGGGGGCGGCGTAAGCCCCCTTGTAATAAAAAAGCCGGTTTGAGATTTTGACTGTTTTTGATTGCGGACTTGTAATTTTTTAAAAGTGTGCTATATTAATACACTTTGAAAACCTTAATTCTGCATAAAGAATTGAACGTCCCGTATGGATTTTGATACGGACAATGTTTTGCAGTATTTGTAAAACATTACCCCGCAAGGTGTTATGCTTTCTTTGACGGCATTGTCCCCTTCGGTGTTGCAAGACGTGCTTTTCTGCGGCAGATGCGAAGTTTTTTGAATCAACGTTTAAAGCAGGAAAGTGGATTAAATGAAAACGTCATCGCACATTTGTGTCTATTCCGGCTCCGCTCATCCGGAGTTGTCGCAGGCCATTGCCGATTATCTGGGTATTTCTCTCGGTAAAGTGCATCTTACCCGTTTCCCCGATGGGGAATGTTTCTGTCAGTTTGAGGAGAACGTCCGTACAGCAGACGTCTTTATCATTCAGCCGACTTGTGCTCCCGTCAATGACAATCTGATGGAAATGCTCATCATGATCGACGCCGCACGCCGTGCCTCTGCAGCACGCATTACCGCTGTTCTGCCCTACTACGGGTATGCCCGTCAGGATCGCAAGGACAAACCCAGAGTCCCCATTTCATCCAAACTCGTCGCCAATATGATCACTGCGGCAGGAGCTGACAGACTGATCACACTGGATTTGCATTCACAGCAGATTCAGGGCTTTTTTGATATTCCGATGGATCATTTGTACGCACGTCCGGTTCTCGTGCCGGTTCTTAAAGAAATCCTCGGACCCGATCCCGTCGTTGTTGCTCCCGATTCAGGCAGTGCAAAAATGGCAATGTATTACTGCGATATGCTCGAAGGCGGTTTCGCCGTTGTTGCCAAACGCCGTATCAATGCCACCACTGTTGCTTCCAGCCATCTCGTTGGTGAAGTCAAGGACAAAGTCTGCGTAATTACTGACGATTTGACCAGTACAGCAGGTACACTTTGTGCCGCTGCCAAAATCCTGAAGGAAAAAGGAGCAGCCAAAATTTACTGTGCGATTTCTCACTGTATGCTCGGTGAAAAAGGCAAGGAAAAACTCCTCGCAACTCCCGAAATCGAACAGCTTATCACCACCGATGCCGTCCCCCAGACTGACGACCTCGGCGGCAAAATCAGAGTCGTAAGTGTAGCACCGCTGCTGGGTGAGGCTATCCGCCGCATCCATGACGGCAAATCAGTTTCTACACTTTTCTATATTAAACATTAACCCACCATCACACAAGTTCAGAACGAAAGGAATTTCATGAGTACACAAGGTTATGAATTGAACGTGGAAAGCAGAAATGTTTTCGGTAAAGGCAACGCCCGCCGTTCCCGCAAAGCCGGTCTGATCCCCGCTGTTGTTTACAGCAAAGGTCAGGAAGTACAGGCTATTTTTGTCAAGGAAGGTGACTGGGCTGCTCTCGCCAATCACGACTTTGAAGTCGTTACATTGGTCGAAGGTTCCAAGAAAACCAATGCTGTGGTCAAAGAAGTCCAGCGTAACTATCTCAAAGATTACGTTGTTCATATCGACTTCCACGCCGTCGAAGCATAAGACAGCGATCTTATGAATGAGCATTCTTCAGCAATAGTCCTGGTGACCGGACTCGGTAATCCCGGCAGGGAGTATGAAAATACCCGCCATAATATCGGTTTTATGGTCATCGACAGAATGTTGGAGAAACTCGGAGGTGCATCCATTGAAAACGGATGCAACAGTATTTTTTACAAACTTAAATACAAGGGGAAAAAAGTAATATTTGCAAAACCGCAGACTTTTATGAACTTGAGCGGCAACGCTGTAAGTTCTCTGCTCAACAAGGAACAGCTTGACAAAGCAAATCTGCTCGTCATTCACGACGAACTTGATCTGCCTCCCGGTAAAATCCGGATTCGCAACGGCGGTTCCTCCGGCGGTCACAATGGAATAAATTCCATCATAGAGTGCCTCGGAAATCAGCAGAATTTCATGCGGATGCGTCTGGGTATCGGACGTGACAGAAATGTCATTGATTATGTGCTCGGCGAATTCAGTGCAGAAGAAAAGGTCATAATCGACAGAGTTATTGACAAAGCCGCAGATGCGGCAATCGAATTGCTCAAAGCTCCGCCTGCGGCAGTGATGAATAAATATAACGCCCTTGATTTAAGTGAAATTACGGAACAAAAAGAAATATAAAACAAAATTTGGAGGTTTTATTTTGAAAAAATACGAAGCTGTGTTCATTTTGGACATTCGTAAGGTCGATGATGACGGCAAGGCTTACAGCAAAGAATTGACCGAATTCATCGAAAGTCTCGGCGGTAAAGTCAATGAAGTTATCGCTATGGGCAGAAAACAGTTCTCTTATGAGATCAAAAAACGCAAAGGCGGCATCTATTGGAACTTGTTCTTTGAACTCGATCCCCTCAAAGTTATCGAAATCAAAGAAAAATATATGCTCGATGAACGCGTTCTCCGCAATATGATCATTGTTGATGAACGTCCCGCTGAAATCCGCAGTTTGAAAGTCGTTGAAGAACAGCAGTAATTTTCTTCAACATCAGTGTTAATTTTGAAAGGAGATCAAAATGGCTTCGTTGAATAAAGTTTTCCTGTTGGGAAATCTTACCAGAGATCCCGATTTGAGATATACGCCGTCAGGCTCTGCCGTTTGTGAATTCGGACTGGCTGTCAGTCGCCGCTTTACGGCAAACGGAGCTGATCAGGAGGAAGTTTGCTTCGTCGATATTACTGTCTGGAGCAAACAGGCTGAAAACTGCAAACAGTACCTTGCCAAAGGTTCTCCCGCTCTTATCGAAGGCAGACTTCAGTTTGACCAGTGGGAAGATCGCAACGGCGGCGGTAAACGTTCACGACTCCGCGTCCTTGCTGAACGTGTTCAGTTTGTCGGTACTCCCCGCGGTAATGCCAATCCCGATCAAGTTGATAACTCCTCATACAGCAATAATTCCTACGGAAACAGTTCCTATGGAAATAACGGCAATGTCCAACGCTCAAATTACAACAATAACGGCAATAATTATGCCAATAACAACAGTAATTACAGCAGACCTGCCGCCCCCCCGATGCCCCCCATGCCGGAAGAGGCATTCAATCCTTCCGACGGCATAGATGACATTGTCCCGTTTTGACACTGAACGAATTTAAATGAATTAATTTTTTATAGATTTGAAAGGAATCATAAAATGCAGAAAAGAATCAGCCGCAGAAGACAAGCTGCCAAACCCAAAAGCTGCCGCTTTTGCGAAGCCAGAGTAAACTATATCGATTTCAAAGACGCCGAAACTTTGGCTAAATTCCAGACCGAAAAAGGCAAAATCATGCCCCGCCGCATTACCGGAAACTGCCTCGACCATCAGAAAATGCTCGCCGCTGCTATCAAACGTGCACGCATTGTCGCTTTGGTCTACTAATCAGAACAGGAGAGTTTACTATTATGGCTAAAAATATTCAACTCATCATGCTCGAAGACGTCGAAAATCTCGGACTCGCCGGTGAAGAAGTTCAGGTCGCTCCCGGTTATGCCAGAAACTACCTCTTGCCCCGCGGTCTCGCTGCCAAAGCAACCCCCGGCACCCTCCGTCTTCTCGCTGCCCGCAAAGAAAAAATCGAAGCTAAACGTGCCGCTGAACGTGCTGCAGCTACTGAAATTGCTAACAAAATCGTCGCTCTTGAGCTCGAAATTGCTATGCAGGCTGCCGCTGACGATCAGCTTTTCGGTTCTGTCACTCCCCGTATCATCGCTGACAACCTCAATGCACAGGGCTTCAGCATCGAATACACCAAAGTCCAGATCGAAACTCCGATCAAGACTCTCGGCAACTTCACTGTTGTTGTCAAAATTTATCATGACATCAAAGCCGAACTCAAACTCAATATCGTCCGTGCTTAATCACAGAGGATACTGTTTATGAGCAATGACTCTTTTGCTGATAAAAAAAATGCCCGGACTCCCGAAAACGGGAGTTCAGGCGTTAAATATCCGCATAATATCGGAGTTGAACGCTCGGTTCTTTCTGCAATGCTTAAAGAACCTGCGTGTATTGATATTGCAATAGAACATCTCGGAACACGTTCCGAGGTGTTTTTTTCGCAAGCACACCGCATCATTTTCAATGCCGTTCTTGATATGCACAAACAGAAAAATGAGCATATTGATGTGGTTTCTCTTGCTTATCATCTCGCCAAAGCCAAACGGCTCGACGAGATCGGAGGCGAAATTTTTCTCGCTGAACTTTACGGAGAAGTTGCCACCACTGTCAACCTTGAGGGATGGTGCAAAATACTCCGTGATACTTTTATTCTCCGTCAGATGATGAACGTCTGTACAGATTCACTTCATCGCTGCGAAAATCCCGAAGTCCCCATCCATCAGCTCGTCGATGAGATCGAAAGTGATATTTATAATATCCGTAATTCTGAATCAAAAACCAATATTGTAGAAATCAAAGACAGCATACGTGATGAATTTGCAACTCTTCAGGCAATGATCGAAGGGGATGTTGAAGTCGGTTTGAGTACCGGCTATACTGCGATTGACGATCTTACCGGAGGCTTGAAAAAAGGTGAAATGTTCGTTCTTGCCGCCCGTCCGTCTATCGGTAAAACTGCGATTGCTTTGAACATCATCCGCAATATGGCACTGGATGAGCATAAACCCCGTCGTATTGCCTTCTTCAGTCTTGAAATGACTGCGGCTCAGATTTCACGCCGCTTTTTATGTTCAGAGGCAAAGATTTCAGAAACTGTTTTCTGGAACAAAACCTTTGATATGAACAATATAACCCGCTTGACCAATGCTGTATCAAAATTCAGCAAAGCAAAGATTTTTATTGATCCGACTGCCGGCATTTCCGTCGCAGAACTCCGAGCCAAATGCCGACGCTTGCAGAAAATGCACGATATTGAAGTCGTTGTTATCGACTATCTGCAGCTGATGAAGGGCGATTCACGCAGCGACAACCGTCAGCAGGAAGTTGCTGAAATTTCCAGCGGTTTGAAACAGATTGCCAAAGATTTGAACATTCCGGTTCTCGTCCTTGCCCAGCTCAACCGTGATGTTGATAAATCAATGCCTAATGCTTCGCCTCTGCCCAAACTCAACCACCTCCGTGAATCCGGAGCAATCGAACAGGATGCTGATATTGTGGCGTTTCTGCACCGTGACCGCGACAAGGCAAAAGAGGTTTTGAATGAAACCCAGAGTGTCGATGCACTTTTTATCGTTGAGAAAAACCGTAACGGCAGAACCGGTATGATTTCAATGAACTTCTTCCCGGCAATCACCCGTTTTGAAGTCGCCAGCAAATACAAAGACGGCGACGGACCTCCGCCCGGAACAGCATAACAACCTCCCCTCAATGGGAATAGAACCTTATTTTTTTGGGCTGTGTACTAAACATAGACTGATTTTTTATTACAAGGGGGCTTACGCCGCCCCGGCGTTCCACCCGCCTTTCTATTACGCTGACGCGTGACGCCGATTTCCTTGTCACGGCGTAGCTTTAGCGAAGACGGAACCCCGGCGCCGGGTACGACCCGGTGCGATATTACGCTGGTGCGTGAATGTCGGCGGCTGTGTAGTGTTTAGCTATTTTTTCGGCGAAATGTTCGTTG
>JAFVUZ010000114.1 GCA_017502435.1 Lentisphaeria bacterium | reverse complement strand
GGGGCGGGGAAAAAACCTTGTTGAAACAAGTTTCTTTTCCCCGCCCCCGAACCCCCACCCCTTTTTACAAAAACTTTCATGTAACTTTCGTTTTTTGCTTCGCAAAATCCGAAAGTGAAAATATGAATATTTTATTTTCTCCCTCCGTTTATTCCCGTTTTTTTTCCCTTATATTCCTTACATTCCTTATATTCCCTATATTCTTTATCTTCCCTTTTTTTTATTGTTTTTTTGAAATCTGCTCTTGAAATTGCTATTATACACTGTATATTTCTTTAAATAAAAATATAAATAAAAAATATACAAATAAAGGCTCTCAAAATGGCGTATTATATTTCAAGCGGACAAAGCCGTAATGGTATTATTCTATCTGCTAACGATATGTATATCTACTCCGGTGGTGTAGCGAACAACACGACGGTTGATTACCATGGCTCTATGTATATCTCCTCCGGCGGCGTAGCGAACGACACGACGGTTAATTCCAGTGGCAGGATGCATATCCGCTCCGGCGGTACAGCGAATAGCACGACGCTTAATTCCGGCGGCTATATGTATATCTCCTCCGGCGGTACAGCGAACCGCACGATGGTTAATTCCAGTGGCAGGATGCATATCCGCTCCGGCGGTACAGCGAACAGCACGACGGTTAATTCCGGCGGTTTAATGTATATCTCCTCCGGCGGTACAGCGAACAGCACGACGGTTAATTCAAGTGGCTATATGTACATCTCCTCCGGCGGCGTAGCGAACAGTACGACGGTTAATGACAGCGGTGGTATGTATATCTCCTCCGGCGGTACGGCAACAGATATAACAGCACTTGATGGAGCGGGACTTGGTATTACTGTTGCTTCAAATACTTATATTCAGGGAACTTACAATGGTTCTGCTTTTGAAATGAAAGATGCCTATATTTCAGGATACACGGTTAATTCCAGTGGCGATATGTATATCTACTCCGGCGGTGTAGCAAACAACACGACGGTTAATTCCGGCGGCTATATGTATATCTCTTCCGGCGGAACAGCAAACAGCACGACGGTTAATCACGGCTCTATGTGGATCTACTCCGGCGGTGTAGCGAACAGCACAACGGTTAATTACGGCGGCTATATGGTTATCTTCTCCGGCGGTGAGGCAAATAGCACGACGGTTAATGACGGCGGCGATATGTATATCCGCTCCGGCGGAGTAGCTAACAACACGACGGTTAATTCCAGCGGGGATGTGTTCATCTCCTCCGGCGGTGAGGCAAACAGCACGACGGTTAATTCCGGCGGTAATATGTATATCTACGGCGGTATAGCAAACAGCACGACGGTTAATTACGGCGGCGTTATGTCTATCTCCTCCGGCGGAAAACATACCGGCACTTTGCAGATTGAAAACGGGGCAGTTGTTTATGCATATCAGGGAGCCGTAATTGACTTTTCTATTGCGGAGAGAACTGTTGAAGATGATTATTTAATTAATAATCTTTCAGTTATTTCAGGTACTCCGATTTATACGATTACTGTATCTGCGGAACAATCAGACGGAACTTACAAACTCGCTCAAGGTGCTGAATCGTTTACAGGCACAATTTCTATCGGTGACGGAACAACTTCTTACGGCTCAATCACCGTCAACGGCGAAGATTTCATATACAACGACATAACTTACAGCCTCGACCAAGCAGACGGCAATCTGACTTTGAGCATTGAAAAAGCAAAAGCTCCCGCTGTCTTTATTTACAATTCAGGAACTTTGACCTCTTCCGGTGCAGTTATTGATGGCGCAACTATCGTTGGCAGCGGCAATAATAGTATGTACATTTCCAGCGGCGGTGTAGCGAACAGCACGACGGTTTATGACGGTGGCTCTATGTCTATCTCCTCCGGAGGTGTAGCGAACAGCACGACGGTTAATTCCAGTGGCAGGATGCATATCCGCTCCGGCGGTACAGCGAATAGCACGACGCTTAATTCCGGCGGCTGTATGCGTATCTCCTCCGGCGGCGTAGCGAACAGCACGACGGTTAATTCCGGCGGCTCTATGTATATCTACTCCGGTGGTACAGCGAACAGCACGACGGTTAATTCCAGAGGGCGTGTGTACATCTCCTCCGGCGGTGTAGCGAACAGCACGATGGTTAATTCCGGCGGCTGGATGTACATCTCCTCCGGCGGGAAACATACCGGTAGTTTGCAGATGGCAAATGGTGCGATTGTTTCCGCATATGAAGGAAGTATTATTGACTTTACTGTTGCGGATAGAACTGCAAGTGACGGCTATCTGATTAACGATTTGTCTTTGATTTCAGGTACATCGACTTATACGATTACTGTATCTGCGGAACAAGCAGACGGAACTTACAAACTCGCACAAGGTGCTGAATCATTTACCGGAAGCATCACAATCGGCGACGGAACAACTTCTTACGGCTCAATCACCGTCAACGGCGATGTTTTCAAATACAACGGCGTGGATTATCAGCTCACACAGCAAAACGGAAATCTCCATCTCTCAATCGGCGATTTCACTCCGCCCGCGGCTCCGACTTATACTGTCAGCAATACTGCATTGACCAATCAGAATGTTACTGTATCTGCAACTTTCAGCAATGACAGCGTTGAAAAAGAATTTTCATACAACGGTAAAGACTGGCAGACTTATACCGACAGTATTGTTTTCACTGCAAATGGCAAAGTTTCATTCCGCAGTCAGGATGCCGCCGGAAACTATTCCGCAGTCACAACTTATGAAGTTACTAATATTGATAAAGTCGCTCCGACACTTGATATCATTGCAGACAAGACTGCCCCGACCAATCAGAATGTAGTCTTGACCGCAAATGTCAGCGACGGTGTTGTTGAGTACTTTAACGGCAAAAATTGGGTCGCAGGTTCAACTTTGACTGTTTCTGAAAATGGAACTTATCAGTTCAGAGTTACCGACGAAGCCGGAAACGTCACTGAAAAAGAAATTGTTGTTAACAAAATCGACAAAGTCGCACCGACTTTGGAGGTTACAGGCAATGCAACAGAATGGACTAACGAAGATGTTATTCTTACTGCTAATGTCAGCGACGGTGTTGTTGAGTACTTTAACGGCAAAAACTGGATTGCAGGTTCAACTCTGACTGTCAGCGAAAACGGAACTTACCAGTTCAGAGTTACCGATGAAGCCGGAAACGTCACTGAAAAAGAAATTGTTGTTGATAAAATCGACAAAGTCGCTCCGACTCTGGATATTTCAGCCGACAAGACTACACCGACCAATCAAAATGTCGTTTTGACCGCAACTGTCAGTGACGGAACTGTTGAATACTATGACGGTAAAAACTGGGTTGCAGGTTCAACTTTTGAAGTCACCGCTAACGGCACTTATCAATTCCGTGTCACCGATGTGGCAGGAAATAGTGTAACGGATTCAATCATAGTTTCCAATATTGATAAAGTCGCACCGACACTTGACATAACTGCCGATAAGACTGCTCCGACTAATCAGAATGTAGTCTTGCTTGCAACCGTCAGCGACGGAACTGTTGAATACTTTGCTAATGGCAACTGGAACATCGGAAATATTTTAATTGTTACTAAGAACGGCACTTATCAATTCCGTGTCACCGATGCGGCAGGAAACAGTGTCACCGATTCAATTGTTGTGAATAATATTGACAAAGTCGCTCCGACTTTGGAAGTCAGCGGCAATGCAACCGAATGGACCAATCAGGATGTTATTCTGACTGCCAACGCCAGTGACGGTGTTGTTGAATACTTTGACAATGGTGAATGGATTATTGGTAGCAGTCTGACTGTCTCTGAAAACGGAACTTACCAGTTCAGAGTTACCGATGAAGCCGGAAACGTCACTACTGATGAAGTTGTCGTTGATAAGATCGACAAAGTCGCACCGACTTTGGAAGTCAGCGGAAATGCAACTGCATGGACCAACAAAGATGTTGTTTTGACTGCTAACGTCAGCGACGGCGTTGTTGAATACTTTGACAACGGAGAATGGATTATTGGTAACAGTTTGACTGTCTCTGAAAATGGAACTTATCAATTCAGAGTTACTGACCTTGCGGGTAATGTCACTACAAAAGAAATAGTTGTTGACAAGATTGATAAAGTCTCTCCGACTTTGGAAGTTACAGGCAATGCAACTGCATGGACCAATCAGGATGTCATTCTGACTGCTAACGTCAGTGACGGTGTTGTCAAATACTTTGACAACGGAGAATGGGTTATTGGTAACAGTCTGACTGTCTCTGAAAATGGAACTTATCAGTTCAGAGTTACCGATGAAGCCGGAAACATCACCGAAAAATCTGTCATCGTTGACAAAATCGACAAAGTCGCCCCGACTTTGGAAGTTACAGGCAACGCAACTGCATGGACAAGCGAAGATGTTATTCTTACTGCCAATGTCAGTGATGGCGTTGTCGAATACTTTGACGGCGAAAACTGGGTTGCAGGTTCAACTTTGATTGCAACCGAAAACGGAACTTACCAGTTCAGAGTCACCGATGCTGCCGGAAATGTTACTGAAAAATCAGTTGTTGTTGATAAAATTTATAAAACTGTGCCGGATGTTCCGGATGTGCCGGAAATTTCGGATTATATCTTTATCAAAGACAGTTACAGTGCCAAAATTAACGGTAAGAAACAAAACGGAGTTTCTCTCAGTTACGGCTGGAATGCTTTTGATAAAATTCTTGAAAAGTTTGATTTTACGGATAGAACTGTTATTATCGTTAATTCAAAATCAGTTTTTGCCGCTGAAATTGACATTGACGGTTTGAACACACTTTACGGCAATGTCATGATTCCGACAGAAAAAACAGGTTCATACAAACTTACTCTTGCTTCGAAAAATCAGGTAAATTTCATTTATGCTGATAATTCGCATATGAACTTTGAACTTT
Source organism: Lentisphaeria bacterium (assembly GCA_017502435.1). Taxonomy (GTDB): domain Bacteria; phylum Verrucomicrobiota; class Lentisphaeria; order Victivallales; family Victivallaceae; genus RGIG5270. The sequence goes on along the minus strand of JAFVUZ010000114.1, from coordinate 1,280 downwards.
TTGCGACTGTAAATGTGAAAGACGGGGCATCTGTCGGCACTATCAGCGGCGGCAAACTTACAGTTGCAGAAACCGAAAAGAGTTCCGTCAAAAGAGATGTCGTTACCGAAAATTACAGTTATTCAAAAACTGTTGCAGCTTCAGGTAAAGTCAATATTTCCAACGCTTCAGCTGCAAATATTTCAGGTTATGCCACCGTTACTCTCGACAATGGAACTGCCGAAACTTTGGGCAATGCCGATACGAAAATCTCTTATCAGAGAAAATATGTTGACGGCATCGCTGACACCATTACTGAAACTGAAACTTATTCAGCCAAAGGCACTGCAACTTTGAAAAACGGTTCAGAAGTTGATAATATCAGCGGTTTCAAAACTGTAAAACTTACTGACAGTTTTGCCGCCAACATTGAACTTGGTGACTCTTATACCGAAAAAATTACCCTTAAAAAAGGCGTCGAAAATACTGTTGTCAAAGAAACTTTTACCGGAACAGTCACGCTTGAAAATTCAAAAATCGGTTCTGTTTGCGGTATGAATAAGGTTACCGCCTCCAAAGGTTTCAATTTTATTGAAAGTTATGAAGGTTCAAACGGCAATGATACTTTGACAATCAGCAAAAATGCAGTGCTTTCGCTCGGCTCAATAAATTTCAAAGACGGTAAAAAAGATAAACTTGTCAACAACGGAACTTTGATTCTTACTGCTGAAATCAACCGTGGTTACATCAGCGGCAAAGGCGAAATCGCCGCTTGTGATGAGGTTTTGCAGTCTATGAAATATACTTACGGCATTTTGAATCTCGGTGCAACTGCTGACGGTTTCCGCACAACAAAATACGAACTTGCAGATAGTAGTGCCAAGAAAGCCGTAAAATGGGACCTTAAATCTGATTATACCGGCTGGCTTTCAGGAGACAGCGACTGCATTGATACGATCGATTTTGTGAAATTCAAGACCGGCAAAGAATCTTCAATGATTGAAATCAGCGGTTTCGCTGCCAATGATACTGTAAATCTTGTTGACAAAAAAGGCAATGTCGCAGAATTGACATTTGCAGATGGAGTCTTCAAAGCTGAACTTGCAGCCAAAACAGATTACATTCTGGAACTCGGCATCGCTGAAACTGAAGATTCAATGAGTTACACTCTGGCTGTTGTGTAATTTATCAATAAACAAAAATAGGGGCTGTTGCAAAACTGTTTTGTGGGGAAAAAACCTTTTTGAAAAAAGGTTCTTTTCCCCACACCCCATTTTCCAAAAACTTTTACCGTAATTGCT
>JAFVUZ010000113.1 GCA_017502435.1 Lentisphaeria bacterium | reverse complement strand
CCGCCCCAAACCCCACCCCCTTTTCCCAAACCTTTTTCAGTAACGCTTTTCATTTTTGAGTTCTCAAAAATAAAAAGCGGTCTGTAAAAGTTTTTTGTAAAAAAATTATTTTACCTACCCGTGAAGGGAACAGAGCCAATTAAAAAAAAATGTGCTTTCAAAATAGTCAGGAAAGGGCAAAGTATGAAAACTTACAACTATCTGATACGCCGTAAATTTTTGAACTTTTTGGGACAGAAGTTTTATATTTATGATGCCAACGGTCAATTGCTGGCATTCTGCAAGCAGAAGGCGTTCAAGCTGAAAGAGGATATCCGTCTCTACAGTGATGAAAGCATGAGCATGGAATTCCTGACCATCAAAGCGCGCAATATTATTGACTTCAGTGCCTGTTATGATGTTTATGACAGTACCACCGGAGAGCATTTGGGCGCCTGGCGGCGTAAAGGATTCACTTCCATCATCCGGGATAAATGGCAGTTGATCGACTGCAACGACAATTTGATTGCTGAAGTGAATGAGGACAATATGGGACTTGCTTTGCTCCGCCGCCTTGTGTGCAACCTGATCCCCCAGGAATTTGTTCTCGGCACTGAATTTGCGCCTCTGGTAAGATACTCCCAGTTTTTCAATCCCTTTATTTTCAAGCTGGGGGTCAACATTTCTCCTCAGTGCGATCTTCACCCCAGTCTGCTGTTGGCGGGCGGTATTCTGCTTGCTGCCATTGAGGGCAGACAGCAGTAATGCTCCACAGCGCCGGCTGCAGCGCAAAAAAGGGGGAGTGAAACCGTTTGCCGGTCCCTCCCCGCCCCCCCCGGCAGAACTGTTTTCTGACCGTAAAGGGCGTGGCTGCATTCCGGTCCGTCATGTACCGCAAACCGTTTGATATCAATATAGGGGGCATCATTCACGGCAGTTGATCTCCTGCATTAAGCGAGGGCTTCCGCCTCGCGTATGAACGTTTCCTGTGCTTCGGGAGTCAGATCGGTAAAACGGACATTCCAACCGCAGACACGGACTTGCAGATTTTTCATTTTAACAGTTTCCTGTATATTTTGTTTGGATTGATTTGCTTTAAATATAGCACATATTCCTCTGTTTTTGAATGGCAAAAATCAGCAAAAACATAGCATTTTGTGACGGAACGACAAAAAAAGGAAGCGATATCGTTCCGGAAGAAGAAGTGGGGCAAAAAAACAACTTATCCATCCTTCATCAAGACTCCGGAGGATAAGTTGTACTGATTCCGTTTACAAATCGTAATAGAATGATTCAAAAAGGTGTTAAGAAAAAAATTAAAAGAAACGGCATTTATTTTGTCAGTTCCGCAATCACGTTGATTGCATAAAAGAAGGGCACATAGTACAATTTTTCGTAGGGGATACCGTTGAGCATCTCCAGGATCGCTGCTTTATTCGCATCAATAATGGTTTTATCTTCCGACATCAAAAGGATCCATGCGGAACTCAAACCGGACATGATACTCTTCCGTTCATTCATCACTGCGGGGGAAGTTTCATTCCAAATTGCCCATTGGGGATTGGAGCAAGCCTGCGCTTCTTTACAGTTTTTCTGTTCAAACCAGACACGATTCAAGGGATGCCAATCCGGAGAAAATGCAAGTGCCGGATCATGATTTTTCCAAACTGCGATGGAAGGCGGCAGGGCTTCTGCCGTGATTTTCAGGGCATGATATAATCTCGCACGCAATGCCTCATCTTTCACATGATTTGCAAGCATCCGCATGATATAAAAGTTATGACTGGCATACCAGCTTTCATGTGCCTTGATCGTCGGGTAGCCTTCACAAATTTCTTCTGTCCGTTCTTTGAGAAGGTCAGAAACACGGTGATCCGTTGCTTCCATTTCATCCAGAATCACAGCGAGGAAAAGAAGCACACAATTATCATAAGGTCTGCGGGCAGTGAAAAGATTTCCCCGGTCGAACCTTTCTTTTGCCCCGGGAATGATCCAATTATTTTTTTCCAATGCCTTCACAACGGTATAACAACGTTCCCGACATTCTTTCCGTTCCGCTTCTGTCGCAAGAGAGGACTTGGAATATTCCCACAATCCCAAGAACCAGGGAATGACTTGATCAAAGGAAGAAGCCGGATAAAAACAACCGTCCGCACCGATCCCGCGCAAGATACACCCCGGAACCGGGGATTTATCCTGCAGGACATAAAGACCTTTCAACATCGTTCTTGCCAGATTTGCAACTTTTTCAGATGGTTGATTTTCCCATGAATTGACAAGCCCCACCAGAAGCAGCCCGTTAAAGAAACCGCCATTTTCGATGGGCGTATTCCAGGCAAGAGCATTGGGTTTATTCTGGGCACATTCTTCCGGTGTCGGCAGAATCACTTCGCCATTAAGACCGGCATAATCATACAGCACATATTCCGAAGAAATGAAACGTTTTTCAATCACATCCAAAATACGGTTTTGCAACACAACAAATTCATTTAACATTGTGAGTAAAATCCTTTCTAAAATGATTTCCGTTTTTTACGGAATCTGCACATAACATAATATCGGAATATTATGAATACAAGAGCCAATTTCAAAAGTATTGGCATTTTTTGTTAATTTTACATTTGATCGTGCCGTAGAACCATTTTACGGCATCACTTTTGGCTTTTTTGCGAAAAAAGCCTGAAAAATCAAGTTTTTGACTTCCGGAAAAGCCTCAACGATGCGGGAAATCGCCGATAAGCTGAAAATGGATCGTTCTTACCTTGCCCGAACACTTCAGTTGGCAAATCTTGCTCCGGATAT
>JAFVUZ010000112.1 GCA_017502435.1 Lentisphaeria bacterium | reverse complement strand
GCTGAAGTCGATTTTGTTTTCCAGTACCAATACGGCATCTATCCGGTTGAAGTCAAGGCTGAAGAAAATTTGAAAGCCAAAAGTCTGAAAGTGTATTCAGAAAAATACACTCCTGTGATTTCCATTCGCAGTTCCATGTCTGATTACCGCCACGATGATTGGCTGTTGAATCTGCCGCTGTATGGCATCAGTCAAATCCTTACTGAATGCAAAAAGTTTATTTAACGCAACATTTCAAGCAGTTCACGGACTTTTTCAATGGGAAGGGTACTGATCAGGCGATGTAAATATTCACGTTCTGCAGCTTCAAGGTCCCTTGTTTCCAAGCCGGTTAACATCATAAATTCAGGCAACTGACGCATCTGCTCTCGTTTGGCACTTAAACTTGCGTGAGCAGAATAATGCCTGGTCATTTCCGGTGTCATGTGACCGACAATGCTCTGTACGTGGATAACGGAATACCGTACAACCGGCGTAGTAACAAAAGGTATGGCAACATCTGCACTTTTCCAGTTGAAAAATTGTGCAAAATAGAGGAATATAGAGAAAGTAAAAAAAAGTGGTACCAGGGACGGGACTCGAACCCGCACACCGTATAAGTGACTGATTTTAAGTCAGTTGCGTCTGCCTATTCCGCCACCCTGGCATCATCTTTTATATTTTTTAATCAACCTTATGCCCGGATTTTAAGTCTGTTGCGTCTGCCTGTTCCGCCATCCGGGCACTTGACAGGAAATATAACTCTTTTTTTAACTTTTTCAAGGTTTTTTGGTATTAAATGAAGATTTTTTTTTGACAAATTGTTTATTTGCGTTATTTTATAGTGTATTGTTAAAAAAAAGGAACTTTTTATTATGGAAAGAATTGCAGAAATCAAACGTACCACCGGTGAAACTGACATCACTCTGACTCTCAATATTGACGGTCAGGGAAAAAGTAATGTTAATACAGGAATACCGTTTCTCAATCATATGCTTACTCTTTTTGCAAAACACGGTTTTTTTGATCTGACTGTTGAAGCAAAGGGAGATATTGAAGTAGATTATCATCACACAATGGAGGATTTGGGATTGGTGATGGGCGATGCAATCAATAAAGCACTCGGAGACCGTGCGGGAATATGCCGTTACGGAAGTTTTCTGCTGCCGATGGACGAAGCATTGGCTCAGGTGGCTCTGGATTTGTCAAACCGTCCTTATCTTGTTTATAATGTTAAATGTCCGGCACCGGTAGTCGGAGATATTGATGTTCAACTTTTTCATGAATTCTTTCAGGCGTTGGCAGTAAAATCCGGCATGAATCTGCATATTGATTTGATTCGTGCGGGCGAAACACATCATGCTATCGAAGCGATTTTCAAAGCATTTGCCCGTGCTCTGGATGCGGCTACTCAAACCGATCCCCGCATAAAAGGAGTCATGTCAACAAAAGGCGTTCTGTAAAAAAATACAGAATTTTTTAAATTATTTACCACTTGCGGATTTATTTTTGCGGCGGCGGTGAGTTTTGACCATATTAAGGACGAGGAAGTAAGTTATCGGAGTCATTATCAGGGTCAGCAATGCACCGCCGACAAAAAACGAAATCAACAGATCTCTGCCAAGTTCCAGCAATGCACTGTAATTTTGCAGTTTCAAAACATTCTGCATAGCTTCATTTACAGCATCATAAGATAAATTGCCGCCGATAACATGATTGCCAACCAGACATTGAAGCGGATATATGATGAAAACAGTAAAGTGATTGGTCAGCAAAGTTCCGAAAGTTGCTCCGATTTTACTGCCTTTCAACAAAAATGCAGTCGGGATGGAGCAAAGCAGCTGAAAACCAAACGGAATAATACAACCGTAAAACATTCCGATAGCCCAACCTCTGGCAATATATTCCGGCGATGCTTTCTCTTTGACTATGCGATCATACATAGTTTTGCCAAAATTTTTCAATTTACCCTTCAAATTCATCCATAACCTCAAAAAATACACAATCCATTCATAAATTTAACATATAAAAGTCAATTTGTCAAGCGGAAAACATTTTTTATTTTGATGTTTTAGTAAAAAATTTGACTTTTTATTGTCTCTCTGCACAAATTTGTATATTTTTATTCAATTTTTTTGCTGAATCAAGCAGGATAAATATGCAAAAATTATAAGCTCCTTTGTGAATATATTACAAGTTTGAAAAATGACAAATAAATCTTTTTTTCAAAATCTGCCGGTGTGAATCGGTTCTTCGCCGCTGATATTAACCAGACGGCGGGCGTATTTTGCAAGTTCATTTTCACGCTGTGTCTGCATTATATGCGTCGGGGCGTACACAATTTGAGGACGCAAAACTGCAAAACCGCAAAATTCAAGTATTCCACGCTGAATCGGACGCAGAATCACATTTATATCCCCGTTAAATCCGTCTTTGATATATGCATCTGCAGTCGCTCCGGTAGTCAGTGACAGCATGGCTTTGCGGCCGTGCAGAAAACCTTTTTCGTACATATGGTCGGCATCAAAAAATCTCCCCGGTGCGAAAACCTGCTCAACATATCCTTTCAGTATCGCAGGCATACCGAACCACCACAAAGGAAACTGGAATATCAGCAATTCACACCACTCGATTTTTGCCATTTCTTCGCTGATAAAATCGGCAAATCCATTATTTCGGGCAGCATAAAGGGCCTCCTGTACCGGATTGAAAACTGCTGGATTTTTCACCGTTTTAAAACTTTTTCGGCTCAAAACCGGGTCGAATTTCATCCTGTTAAGGTCAGAAATTTTAACTTCATTGCCGCACTCTTTTAAAGTCTTCAATGCAGTCTGCAGCATTGCATAGTTGAAACTTTTCTCCTCGGCGTGCCAGTAAACAATAAAAATTTTCATAGCAAATCCTTTCGTTAGCCTTTATCTGAAAAATATCACACTTTCACAAAAATAAAAGCCCCGCATGAAAAACAGAAAAAGTTACCAATGTTCAATTTTTTTCAACTTTAAAAGATTCCGTACTTGATATTTTGTAAAAAAATGTTAAATTACTATATGTATAATTGTATAAAAACAAAGGATTAACATGGATTTTCAACATATAAGAAATTTTTGCATCATCGCTCATATCGACCACGGCAAATCAACTCTTGCCGACAGATTGCTCGAATATACCGAAACTGTCGCCAAACGTGATTTGCAGGAACAGCTGCTCGACGGCATGGATCTGGAACGCGAACGCGGTATCACTATCAAATCACACCCCGTCCGGATGAGTTACAAAGCCCAAAACAATGAAGTTTATGAACTCAACCTCATTGACACTCCCGGACACGTTGACTTCACATACGAAGTCAGCCGCTCACTCGGTGCCTGCGAAGGTGCACTGCTGCTCATTGACGCAACACAGGGCGTTCAGGCTCAAACTGTTGCAAACGTCACTCTCGCTTTCAAACACAATCTGAAAGTCATTCCGCTCATCAACAAAATCGACCTGCCCGCCGCCAATCTGCCTCTTTGCTATGAACAAATGGAGGAAGTTCTCGCCATCCCCCGTGAAGAGGCTCTCCTTGTTTCCGGCAAAACCGGCGAAGGCGTTCCCGCTCTGCTCGAAGCCATCGTTGAACGTGTTCCCGCACCCGAAAAAATGACTTATGAAGGCACAAGTGCTTTGATTTTTGACTCAACTTATGATGCTTACAGAGGTGTGGTAACTTACGTACGTATGTTCAGCGGCGAATTCAAAAGAGGCGACAAGCTCCGTCTGTTCAATAACAACCTCGAAAGTGAAATCAAAGAAGTCGGATTTTTTGGTCCGGAAATGCAGGCTTCTCCCAATTTGAGTGCCGGTTCCGTAGGCTACATCATCCCCAATATCAAAAGTCCGTCAGATACCAAAATCGGTGATACTGTAACTGACGTGAAAAATCCCTGTGCCAATCCGCTTCCCGGTTTTCAGGACATCCGGCCGATGGTTTTCAGCGGTATTTATCCTATCGACACTGCGGATTATGAACAGCTGAAATTCAGCATGGCGAAACTTCAGCTCAATGATGCGGCATTTTTCTATCAGCCGGAAACTTCAGCGGCTCTGGGCTTCGGCTTCCGCTGCGGTTTTCTCGGACTGCTGCACATGGAAATCATTCAGGAACGTCTGCGTCGTGAATACAATATGGACATCATTGCCACTTATCCCAGCGTTATCTATCACGTTTTTATGAAAGACGGTCAGGTGCTGGACATTGATAATCCCGTTCATCTCCCCGATCTTGCCGACGTCGAACATATTGAAGAACCGATCATTCAGGCAAAAATCATGACTCCGACTGAATACATCGGAGACATCATGAATCTGGTCATGACCAAACGCGGTTTCTGCACTCAAACAACCTCTGTCGATGCCGACCACGTCATCATTACCGCAGAAATCCCGATGCATGAAATCCTGATCGACTTCCATGATAAACTGAAATCCATCACCAGAGGTTACGGCAGTATGGATTATGAACCGTGCGGCTACCGTGCCGACAAACTGCTGAAACTTGACATCATGGTCAACGGTGAAATCGTTGACGCTTTCAGCTCAATCGTTCAGGTCGATATGGCATATTCCAGAGGACGTGTTCTCTGTGAAAAACTCAAAGAAGTTATCCCGCAGCAGATGTTCCAGATCGCCATTCAGGCGGCTATCGGCGGCAAAGTCATCGCCCGTGAAACCGTCAAGGCTCTGCGTAAAAACGTTCTTGCAAAATGCTACGGCGGCGACATCACCCGCAAACGCAAACTGCTCGAAAAGCAGAAAGAGGGTAAAAAACGCATGAAACTTATCGGCAAAGTCAACATCCCGCAGGAGGCTTTCGTCGCAGTTCTCAAATCTTCCGGAGACTCAAACTGATGAAAAATTTTTTTCAGAAAATCATATCATACCGTCTGCACAGCAAATGCCGCAAAACAATCAGAAAATTTGTGCATCTGCTTGATTATGACGATGATATTTTATCTGAAAATCAAAAAAAACAACTGCACAAATGTGCCGATGAAGGTACTGAACTCCTCAAAACAAACGATTTTGAAAGTATCAGAAAATATAATTCCAATGCCGATGAAAAAATCAGCAATATCCTCAACCGTTCAAACGCATGGCTGCGGGAAACTCTGGATATTCTCGCAGTGGCACTGGCAGTAGCTTTCGGCATCAGGGCATTGTTTTTCCAGCCGTTCAAAATTCCGACCGGCAGTATGCAGCCGACACTTTTCGGCATACATTTTATGGCAAAAGAACCGCTCGGCAACCGCTTTGCAGGTAAATTCGGAAGTTTTTTCGACAATATCCTTTTTGCCTGTGAGCGTGCGTATCTGCAAGTACAAAAAGACGGTGTACTTGAAAGTTATTCCCCTGTAAAATCTCTTTTCAGCACCAAAACCAGTCTCCGCATCGGCGGAGTGGATTATATCCTTCCCGGAACGATACAGAAAATCGTTGAATATACCGGACTTGAGCCGGACAGAATTTACAAAAAAGGCGATATTCTGTGCGACGGTTATCTTTCAAGCGGCGACCATCTTTTTGTTGACCGTCTGAGCCATTATCTTTTCGGACTGAAACGCGGCGATATTGTCGTTTTCACCACTGAAAATATCTTCATGGACGGCGAGCCGCTGGCAAAATCATCCGGGTTCTACTACGTCAAACGCCTGGTCGGACTTCCCGGCGACACACTCAAAATAATCAATGATACCCTCTATGTCAGAGAAAAAGGCAGTGAAACTTTCCGCCCCATAGCAGAAATTTCAGATAAATTCAAAAAAATCTACACCCGCTGCGGCGGTTATCAGGGACACTCAAATATAGTCGGCTATTCAACCGGCGAATACCTGAAAAACCCATTCGATGAATTTACCGTCCCAAAAGATACCTTCTTTATGCTTGGCGACAATTCGAAATTCAGTGCTGACAGCAGGATGTGGGGCGTAGTTCACCGCCGCAATATTGTCGGACGTCCGGTACTTGTTTTCTGGCCGTTCAGCCGCCGCTGGGGCACTCCTGACCGTGCGGAACCGCTGCCGATGAAAACCGGCAATGCTCAAAACAACACTTTCAAGGAAATGTATCAACAATGAAAAAATGCACACGCAATGAGGCAATTTTTCTGATTGCCACCGAAGACAGAAAAGGACTTCTCTCAACCATAAGTTCATTTTTTTATGAACATAAATTCAATATCATCAAATGTCAGCAGTATTCAGATTTGGTTGACAATAAATACTTTATGAGAATACGCATCGACCTTGCCGATATGACTATCACCCGTCAGTATCTGGAACAGTCCTTTGCCGTACTGGCAAATGAACTCAAACTTGACTATACCATAAATTATACCGCCGATGTCAAAAAAGTTGCCATCATGGTCTCCAAAACTTCACACTGTCTGTATGATTTGCTGATGCACCACAGCGAATGTGAACTTGACTGCGACATTCCAATTATTATCAGCAATCATCCGGATCTGGAAATTGTCGCCGACCGCTTTCAGATCCCTTACTACTGCTTCCCGATGCTCCCCGGCAAAAAAGCCGAACAGGAAGCACAGGTGCTTGAACTTCTGAAAAAACATCATATAGATCTCGTAGTCATGGCCCGCTATATGCAGGTTTTGAGTGATGATTTCATCAGTTTGTATCCCAACCGCATAATCAATATCCATCACGCATTTCTGCCGGCATTTCAGGGCGGCAATCCTTACCAGCGGGCATGGGAACGCGGCGTGAAAATGATCGGTGCAACTGCACATTACGCTACTGCCGATTTGGATGAAGGGCCGATCATTGAACAGGATGTTGAACGCATAAACCACGAAAACACTCCTAATGAACTCAAAAATATCGGCAAAGATATTGAACGCCGGGTGCTGACCAGAGCGGTTACCGCCCATCTTGAACACCGTATAATTACAACCGGATGCCGCACTGTGGTATTTCCAAGATAAGGGAAAAAATGAATATTTTGCGGAAAATAACAGTATTTTACCTCGGTTTTTTGAGTATTTTGCTGCCATTGAAATTCGCAACGCTTGCCATGATGCCGGAGGCGAGTTGTTATTTTCCTGCTGAATTATGGGAGTATATCATTGTAACTTTACCCTCTCCGGCACTGGGAATTGCGGGAGGTGCAGGATTACTGTTGAGCATTGCTGCTTTCGGCAGAGAATTTTGGCGGAAAGACATTTCTCACAACTGGAGTTTATGGGCATGGCTGGCGGCATTTCTTCTCGCATTTATCGGTTTTTTCAATGCATCAATGAGCGATTATCCGGTAATGGCGACGGCACATATTGCAGGTTTTCTGGCTTATATGTCGGGCATTTATCTCTATTTGCAATCGGATGAACATAGCAAAAGCAAACTTCTGACATGGTGGGCAAGCGGGCTGCTACTGGTTCTGGCGTCAGGACTTTATCAATATTTCATAGGCTTTGACGAACAGCTGGCGTTTTACTATTCAGAGAGCGGAGCGGCGGCGAATATAGATAATATCGATATGAGTTCAAAAATGGCTGAACGGAGGATTTTTGCCACCTTCAGCGGCTGTAATGTGCTGGCGGGATATCTGTTGCTGACCGGAGCAATCGGCTTTTACATAATGTATAAATGGAGCGGCAAATTCGCTCCGGCAGACAAAAGCAGAATTCTTTTTTGCGGAATACTTACAGCTGCACTGCTGTTTGTTTTGCTGAATACCGGCAGCCGCGGAGCATTGGCGGCAATCGGCGGAACAGTCATATACACACTTTTCTGGTTGAAAATCAAAACAAAATACAAAATTTCAGGAGCCTTACTGATAGTGCTCGGCATTGCAGGATTGATAATGCTGAGTGTATGCTTCGGCAGAACTTTCGGGTCTTTTACTGAACGTATTGGTTACTGGCGGACTTCAGCACTGATGATGGCGGAAAACTGGTACGCCGGCAGCGGCTGGGGTGATTTTTTCATTGACAATATGCGGTTCAGAGTGATCGACCTGGAGGAAACCGCCAGAGGGCCGCATAATCTGTTTTTGATATTCGGCTGTTCATGCGGCGTATTTGCGATGCTGGCAGTAATGGCGGCAGTTATAATTGGACTTTTGAATGCAAGTATCAGTTTTCTCCGTGAAAAGAATATGGAAAACAGCGTAATAATGTTTTCGATTGCAATGTTTTCATTGCATTCAATGCTGGATGTCAATTTTCAAATCGGGGCATCAATGGCAATATTCTGCACCCTGACGGTGATCGGCGCAGACGGCTTTAAGAGTTTTGCAATGAATAAAATATGCAAAACAGCAATGTTTCTGATAATGATTTTTATCAGTATTTACGGGATATATAATTCAAAAAAACTTATAGATGCAGAAAAAAGTTACGATTTTTTCAAAACTCAAATCCATACATCATTGAGCAAACGCACAGTTACACCTGCCGATGTTCTGGCTGCATACGACGATGTGGAGTCAAAAAGGCCGGGGTCTGCCTTTCATCCGGTTGATCTGTACAATTACTTTTCAATGCTCGGCATGAATCAGAATGCATTGCCGTATCTGGAACTTGCAATCAAGCGTTCACCGGAGCGGGCGGGCTATTATTATTACCGTGCGATGTTTATGGCAAGACAAGACAGAAAACTTGAAGCCCTTCATGACATTTATAAAGCCCGCAAATTGTACCCGCACAGTCAAAAATACCGTGAGTTTGAAGAAAATTTGAAAAATTCTTTAAAAAATCAATAAAACCAGCTTGACTTTTCCGAAAAATGCTGTATATTAAGTAACATATTCAAGATAATTTGAATACACCGCGTCCCTATCGTCTAGAGGCCTAGGACACCGGGTTTTCATCCCGGCAACCGGGGTTCGAATCCCCGTGGGGATGCCATTTTTTTGCCTTTTTTTCAGCCTCTTGAGAGTTTGAATTTCAGCGGCTTCATTCAAAGCTGAATATTCATTATGTCCTTATTCGCTTCTTGCTTCTGATTGATTTTCAGAAAGTAAATTTTCTCCTTCCTCTTCAATCATTCCGTCAAAATAATAATGGATTTGCTCAATGCGTTCATCTTCGGACATCTCAGCCCGGTTTGGAAATTCATCTGTAAAGGGATAACTTTCTTTCATATTTTCAAAAACTCTTGCATTGAGAGTGTGAGCTTCTGTCCGCTGTTGATAATCAGCGCTGCGTACGTGTTTTCGATGTTATAAACATCCATCTTGATTACCCTTTCTATATTTTGGGTTAAAAAATTATGGACAATACAGTCCAAACGAATTACCCCTGATATAACACATCATTGAAAGGTTCGCCAAGCAGCATAAAACACCATTAAATTTATGTGTATAAAGCAATTACAATATGAAAGAATCGGAATATTCAGATTCTTGCGACCGTATGAATAGGAACGTACGATTAAAAAATTTTCAAATTTTTTTGATGTGGCAGATGAAATGAATTTGTGTGGCAGAAATGTGGCATTTTCTGTTTGGAAAGGTATGAATTTGATAGAATACGAAAGAATCGGCAAAAAAATACGGATATCTGATTTTGAGCTCAAATACCCGTAAAAAAACAAAAAAAATGGTACATCCGGCGGGATTCGACCACGCCACAGGCGGGGTGCGTGAGTAACGCAGACCGAAGGTCGAGCAGATGCGTCAGCATCGGCAGTGCCAACTGCCAAACGCTGGGCACAACGAAGTGTGCGTGAGTAACGCAGACGAAAGTCGAGTAACGCAAGGCAACAATCAAACAAAATTTTGCGTGTAACAACACGCAAGATGTGAAAAATAAAAAAATCAACCGTAAATTTATTTACACAAGCCAATACAGTATTTTATTTACGGGATTCGACCACGACACAAGAGCGGAGCGGGTGTCGGGGTGCGTGAGTAACGCAGACGAAAGTCGAGTAACGCAAGGCAACAATCAAACAAAATTTTGCGTGTAACAACACGCAAAATACGGAAAGAAAAAAATCGGCTGCAAATTTATTTGCACAGCCGATTTTTTGAATTTCCGTAAATTTTGATTGATTGGTACACCCGGCGGGATTCGAACCCACGGCCTTCTACTCCGGAGGCAGACGCTCTTACGCTCAAAAACGCTAAAAAAAGGCGTTTTGCCGTAAAAATGCCGTAATTTTAATTTGCATTGTTGCTGTTTTGGTGATATTTTAGCACTATGTAACAGGAGGAATATATGGGAGTCAGAAAACGGCAATTAAAAGGCAAAGAGACTGCAGAATACCATTATGAATTTATGCAGAACGGTAAGCGGTACTACGGCGTGTGCGAGGGCTGTACCACCAAGGTCGCTGCATTGGCGTATGAAAAGAAGATCAAAGAGACTGCAAAAAAACTCGCAGAACAGAAAAGCGCAGGAGCATTGGTTCAGAATTTTAAGCGTGAACTGGTCGGTGGAGATGAAGTCACGCTGGATAATGCTTTCAGCATCTTCGAGAGAAAGCCTTCCAAACGTTCCCGCAGTGATAAGCAAATGGCAGCCAAGCGCAGTTACTGGGGTGATTTCTGTGCTTTTATACGTGCGCAGTATCCGGACTTGGTAAATCTGGATCAAGTCACCCGCCAGCATGCAGAGGAATACATCAACCATTTGAAAACAAATGGGCGATTCATCCGGGATATTCAGAATGGCAAAAAAGCAAGTTACACCGCCGTCAATTCGCTTTCCAATACCACGATCAACGTTTACCATAAGACTCTGCGGTCAATTTTTTCAAAGCTCAGTGAAGATGCAGGATTGCTGTTCAATCCGTTCGGATTTGATATGCTTGAGAATGAGAGTGCAAACAGAGATGCCTTTACCACAGATGAATTGCGGTTGATTGGGGATAATTTGAATCCCTTTGTCCGTCCGATTTTCACTATCGGTATTTGTACCGGATTGAGCGAAGGCGATATATGCTTACTGAAGTGGAGTGACATCAACGGCAACTGGATCTCCCGTAAACGGAAAAAGACTAAAGTTAATCTGGATATTCCGATCATGCCGCCATTGCAGAACTTTTTAAGAGAACAGTATGCAATCAGTGGAGAGCATGAGTATGTACTTCCTGATCATGCCGCCATGTATCTGGAAAATCCCGATGGTATTTCGTATCGGGTGAAAAAGTTTCTTGAAAGTATCGGCATCAAGACCACCAGAGTTTTTGAAGGACGCCAACGGGCGACCAGTGTAAAGGATGTTCACTCCCTGCGTCATACCTTTGCGTATCTTGCGGGCTGCTACCAGATCCCGTTGCCCATTGTGCAGTCTATCCTTGGTCACATGAGTCCAGAGATGACCAAGCACTACCAAGCCCACGCTGACCGCAAGGCGAAAGAGAAATACCTCTCCCAGATGCCGGACTTTATCGGAACAACACCGGTAAAGCAAATAGATGTTCAGGGGAGCATGACAAGTGTTTCAGGACTTCGTAAGCAGTTAAAATCTCTTGTTGACAAAATGACGGCGACTCAGTTAGAGCAGATGTACAAGCTTGCCATAGAATTGCAAGAAGGAGGCATAAATGGCTGAATATGCAAAACAACGGTCATTGAAGTTTCTTGAGTATGTTTGCACGATGAGTTTTCCTTTTGAAAGCCTTATCGTGCAGCGGATAATTGAATTGAAACATGGTGCAGACGAACAAGATTTCTGGCGAGAAATACCATATCTTTTAATTCAAGCCTTGATTGAAATGGAAATGTATATTCACAAGGCCATTGAGGAATTGGGAGAGATCGAAGACTGCATAAGAAAGATTTGTGAACATCAGGAAAATAAAGAGTTTATAGATCGATTTCGTGCATATAAGAATCTAAAGAAATCTTTAAATTCTGACTCGGAAATATTCAAGATCATGTTTGCGCAATCATCAGGTAAAGGAGAGACATTAAGAGCATTTTCTGCTCGCATGAGAAAATGGAAACATGATCATAAAGAGTTATTTGAAGGTGAATGGGATAAGATCATTCATAAAAACAAATTGCTCTGGAAGCCGTCGGCTGTTGAGTGGCATGATTTTCAGTATTTTTGGACAATACTCTCCTCAAAAGGGCGATTCTCAAGCAAAAAATTAAATGCGCTGTTATCATCGTATCAGCAGGGAAAATATAAAAGTAAAGAATTATTTTTCTATCATTTTATAACTCAACAAGTTGTGTGCTTGATAAATAGAACAAAGTGGTCAATGGAAATATACAATGATTACATCAAAAGATTAAAAGAATTTGGTTTTTTGACAACTCTTTTGAATCCCGTGCGGGCAAAAGAATTATCTTGTTTGGTAGATGGTAACAAAATGAAAGCCCTTCATTTTCCAAGAGCAACTGAGCAAAAAGCAGATATCTATCGTGCATTAGCAGCGATTAAAATTTCCTCACCATTAAGGAATGAACCAGATTTTACCTCAAAAACCAATACATATCGGCGACGTTATAAAGCTTTAGAAGATGAATATTCTTCACCGATACAAAGTGTTGAAACAATCCTACTTGATACAGATAAAGGTTTTTGTACTTTGTTTTTTGACCAATTTAAAAGATGTCATGAGAAACAAGGTGAACATAAAAAAATTCGTTCGTGGGATGAAATCTTGAGACTACTTCAGGAATTTGACGAATATCTGCCACAAAATTTCGATGATATTTTAAAAGAAATTTTTATTGTTTGCATTGAAAGACGAGATTGGAAAATTCCACAAGAATTAAAGTTAAAAGAAAGCTTTGATAAATGGACAAAACTAGGTTTTTTTACAACGCTCTATTATCGATTAGATAAAAATGCAAAAGTAAAAGAAATGGATGGTGTGCGGTGGCACATGACCGCTGATTCAAAATCATTAAATAAAAAATGTCAACAGGATCCTTCGCAGAAAGATCAACGTGAATATACGCCATTTTGGGAAAAATATAAAGGAAAATTTTCAGGCGATTCAGACAAAATCAATACGTAACGTCTTTATTGCCAATATTTAGCAGTTGTTACCAACTTGTACACTTATAGCATTTCGTGATTTGTTGCCATATATTAGATGCAAATTCACCAAAGCCCATCGAAATCGTCGAAGGCGGGAAGTGAAAAAAGTTGCATGAAAGGAAATTTTATGGCAACAACAAACAAAATTCCGGACGCTGTCCGGGCTGCAGCTGCAGGGATGCTTGCTCCCTTCGGCGTCGATCTGGAAAAGATTTTGGCAGCTGAACCAAAAATCGAGCAAGCAGAGGTTCGGTACCTGTCAGTCGCCGATGTCGAAGCAAAGTACGGATTGAAACGCTGGACTCTTCACCGGTTGATCAGAGCCGGTAAGATTTCAGCCGCCAAAACATCTGCAGCAAGAGCAGGCAAGGTGCTGGTGGAAGCTTCATCAGTCGAACGTTTTCTGCGTGCGTCAAAATCCAATCGGAGGGCGCGCGTATGAGAACAAAAAAAGAATGCCGACTCACAGCGGGCACTGTGAAATCGGCAAAAATCGTAGCCTATACTACTATATATAATATAGTGCGTGAAATGAATTTTTCAAATCGCGTTTCTCTGGAAGGAGGCTCACGATGAAAAGTTCTATTTATTCGCACCAGTTCAGCAAGCAGTCTGATCGGTCAACCGCTCTTGAGCTGTTGCAGAGCATCCCTGCTGATCTGCCGTACTCGGATTGGTTCCGGGTTGCCGCAGCATTGAAGAACTCCGGAGTTGAATTTGAAGAATTTGACCGCTGGAGTCAAACTGCGCCTGATAAATACGACGGTACAACTGCCGAGCAAGTATGGGACGATGTTGCCGCATACGGCAAGCCTGAAATTACTCTCGGTACGCTCCGTTTCATTGCAGCGCAGTATAATGGAACCATTGTCCCAGCTCCGCAAGAGATGCTTCCGCCTCCGGAGACGGAAGAAGAACAGGCTGCACAGATTGCGGAATTTTGGACAATAATGTTTCGTTCAGGAGAATCCTTCGAGCTTGTAACCAAGGTTGGATTCGGAGATAAGGGACGAACATTCCCCTGGCGATCCTCCGACCAGATTTTCACTTTGAACGATTTCGCAAATATCGATGAGTGTCTTCGGGTAGTTCAATCCTGCCATAAAGGAGCGTGGATCTCGCTGAATCCTGTCAGTCAGCAGATAAAGGAGAAAGCCCCCACTGACTCTGAAGTAACGGACTACCGCCACGCTCTTGTCGAGGCTGATGATCTTTCACAAGATGAGCAGTGGCAGCAGCTCCGAGAGCTGAATCTTCCGGTTCTCGCAGTCGTGTGGTCTGGCGGAAAAAGCTTGCATATCATCGTAAAAATTGATGCTGGAAATGACTTTAAGTTGTACCGTGAACGCATCGCTAAATTGTATGCGTTTCTGGAGCAGAAAGGGTTTCCTGCCGACCGAGCCAATAAAAACCCCAGCCGTCTTACCCGGTTGCCTGGAGTTCAGCGAGGCGAAGATATGCAATACCTGGTTGCCCGTGAATTCGGACCTAAAGACTGGGATACTTTTGAGCGGATGTTTTTGGTAAAGTCGGATCGTCGGAGTGAAACTTCTTCTGTCAATGGTCAAAAGGGCGGTCGCCCGTTCATGCCGGTAACTGAGTTTGCGAAACAGTTTTGGCATGAACACTCCCGCGATGGCATGTCGTTGCTGCAATACTGGGGTGGTGACTGGTGGCGATTTGAAGGAGGCGTTTGGAAGGTGTTTTCCGAAGAAGAGTTGCGCATCCAAATAACTCGCTTTCTGCAGAAGTTGTCAGTGGATGAAGAAGGGCGGATCAGTACCGCTCTGATCACCGACACCATCGCAAACCTCAAGGGATTCTGCGGCTTAACCGGAATAACAATGCCCTGCTGGTTACCTGACGGTGAAGATGCATCGGACATGGTCTGCTTCTCCAACGGCGTATTATCAATAATAAAATTGATTGCCGGAAATGAACAGGTGTTACAACCGCACACTCCGGAATACTTCGGAGTTGATCGCGTGGGGTATGCATATGATCCCGCTGCTGTTTGCCCGATGTGGGAAAGGTATTTACAAACGACCTTCGATCACGAAGATAGCCGCACGGCACTGCAAATGATGTTCGGCTACGTGCTGTCAGGAAAATTTGACAAAAACATCGGATTTTTTTTGATCGGCAGAGGCGGTGACGGTAAAAGCGTTGCGGCGCACATTCTGCGGAAGTTGGTTGGCGAAAGCCAGACGTGCTGTCTTCCTTTCGCCAATCTTGGCGATCGCTTCAGTTCTTATCTACTGACTGAGCATAAGCTCAATCTGGTAGAGGAGCTACCGGTGTCAGCGGAGGTATATAACATTTCGGATGCGGAAAAGATTTTCAAGATGGTGACAGACGGAGCTGTAATTCCGGTGGAACGAAAATACCATACCCCGCAAGAGAAGCGGGCAAAGGCAAGGTGCGTTTTTCTGGCAAATGAATTGCCGTCTTTTGTTGACCGCTCCAACGGGCTGTGGGATCGGCTGATTGTTTTACCGTTTACTCGCCGCTTCAGAGACACTGATTCGGAAATGCCAAACCTGAAATACGAACTCGAAGCAGAGTTGCCCGGCATATTCAACTGGTCGATAGCGGGAGCGAGAAAGCTGGAAACTATGGTCCGCTTCCCAGTGCCGCCAAAGTCGGCAGAATATCTTGAGAAGCATCGGCTTGCCTGTGATCATGAAGCGGCATTTCTTCGAGAAAACGTGATCGCCGTTCCAGATGGATCTTGCCCCAAACAGGAACTGTATCAAATTTACCGTCAATGGACGGAAGCGCACGGATACAAACCATTCGGAGCGGACAGGTTTAATTCGGCAGTAAAAGCTGCGTTCCCCGATGTTTGGGCAAAACGTCAACGCACCCCGTATGACCGAATGGTTTGGATGGGAATTCGTTTTTCTGAGGAAACCATAACTGAAAAGGAGTAAAAAAATTATGAACATAAAAACAACAGAACCAGCACTTTCTGCGGAACAGAAAAATGCATTGGAGCTGATGCTCGCCGGTGAGAATGTGTTTCTCACCGGTGAGGCAGGCACAGGAAAATCAACTATATTGCGGGAGTTCCGCAAAAGATGTGATATCAAGCGTACTGTGTTTCTGGCTCCGACCGGGATTGCGGCTTCCAATATCAAGGGGCAGACCATTCACAGTTTCTGCCGATTAAAGCCGGGGCTGCAGTCGCCGGATACTATTGAGGAAATTGGGAATCCACACTTCCGGATACTGCTGAATGCTGTGCGAACCATCGTTATTGATGAAATTTCGATGGTGAGAGCAGATGTTTTTGCCGCAATAGATCATCGTTTCCGGGAAGCAGCAATCGGATGTAACAGAATGAGACCGTTTGCCGGAAAACAAGTCATTGTCTGTGGAGACTTTTTTCAGCTTCCTCCTGTGACTTCAACAGACGC
>JAFVUZ010000111.1 GCA_017502435.1 Lentisphaeria bacterium | reverse complement strand
TTGTGTCAGTTTGATCCATGCAACAGAAAATGATTT
This sequence comes from Lentisphaeria bacterium, assembly GCA_017502435.1. GTDB lineage: Bacteria > Verrucomicrobiota > Lentisphaeria > Victivallales > Victivallaceae > RGIG5270. The sequence goes on along the minus strand of JAFVUZ010000111.1, from coordinate 3,012 downwards.
GACTGCAAAGATATGTACATGGGCAATATTTTTTATAACGTTTTCCGGGCTTCTGTTTTTTGCCGCAATCAGTCTTAAAAACTGGAAACGCTATCTTGCAATATCGCTGGCTTGCATTACGTTGCTGCTTGCAGAGTTTTGGTTCTTTTTCCGTTTACTGATCGCATCCCTTTCTACATAAGGAGATATCAGATGTTATTGAAATATTGACAGAGAATCAAAATTTTTGCAATGTTTCCGATATTTTCTGTTTTTTCAGACTTGCTTTACTCTCTTTGGAATCAGCGAAGGTCAATCTTATTCCGTTTTCCTTTGGAGAAAGTTGCTTAAAATCTGTGGTCAACCCATAGTTGCCGAATTTTACAAAATATTCTCCCAGCTGTACCGGCTGGTGATAATTCCAAATATGTGGATCCCGGTGAAGATCCTCATTGATACCACCCACCGAACAAGACTGCATTTTTCCGGAATTCCCCTGTAAAAGCATATATTTTCCTAAAAAAAAGAGTTTCCCGCCATCCTTTAATCCGGCTGAATTTTCAGCGACGCACCAACTTGAAACAGTTCCGTTGGTGTGGTATTCGAGATACAGCGGCTTATTTATATCTTCGGCGTTGATCGGAGCAACGGAACAAACGATTCCATTAAAACTTTTAAAAAATGTTTTATATCTGGCACACCCTTTCAACTCTTTTTTCAATTCGTTGTTTTTTATCCACAAAACTGCAATTACAGACACTGAAAACAAAATGCTTATCAGGAAAACTGCTGTAAATATTTTGCTTTTCATATTCATTCCTCCATCGTCAAATCAACCACCTCACAGATAATATACCATCTCCCGCAGGCGTTTGCAAGTGGAAAATTGTCAGTAAGTGATGGGAAGGTGTCCCATTTTTTCTGCAAGTTCCGGCAGCAGTTCAAAGAGCAGATCAAGGCGTTTCCTTGTAACCTTAAACAGAGGTAACTTATATCCATCATGGGTCACCGCAAATACGCCGATGAATTGCCCTTTGTTTCCGCGAAATAATGTATTACAGCACAAGTGATCCACTTTGTCAAAAGAAAGTGCTTTCATTTTTTCTGCTTTTTCCGGGCTGAAATGTTTACAGCAAAAAAACTTTTTCTCCTGAAAATCAAATACGGTCATCCGTGGAGTGTACAGCGAATAGACCACAAATCCGATGATGATTACTGTGATCCAGCACACGGGGCTGAAAACAGATGTTGCAACCGCCAGAAACATCAACACACCCCATACAATATAAGTGAACTTTGAAACATCCTGCCGGATGATCCCATAACGGGAGTTTTGATATTCCATTTTTTGCCGCAGTTCAATATTGTTCAGAGCAACGGCAGGCTGTTCAATATCAAGTGCGGCATAAAAGCGTTCTGCCGGAATAGTGTTTATATAATTTTTCAAAGTCTGAGGAATGTTTACTTTCTTTTGAAAAACGGTACGGAAAAAAAGAATTGCAAATCCCAGTGACACCAGATACAAGAAGAGGCATTTCACCCAGCGGATCAATCTCCAATAGCCACGATACCAGAACATAATGGCACACTCCTGCGGATTTTCCGGGTCAACGATCACCTGCCGTTTGGTTCCGGGTTTCAGGTCCGGGAAAGAGTCGCTGTCATAAACAATCTTTGTGCCGTAGTATAATTTGCCTTTGCAGGTGTATTTGTATTCCACATCTGCGACAACTTTACTCCTTTTCCCGTCAGAGATCCGTTTCGTGGTATTTTTCAGAATGATCCCATCTACCTTGTCCCAAGTTTTTATACGCTTATCCCACATCAGCTGCCCGGTCATTTCCCATACACCAAGACTGAAAGTAATAAGTGCCGCTGCCACCCGGATAATTTTGACAGCATCAGAGGAACGCAAGACGTTATTTGCCCATAATTCAACATCCGGAATTGTTCGCTTTTTCTCCGGAAAGGCGACGCGTTTTTCCAATTCATTTTTGATATTGAGAGCTGTTTGCGGAGAAAAAAGATTGATGTTCCAGGATTTTGTCTTACCTGAACGCAGATAAAAATGGATCGCCGCCGGAACTTCCTGTTTTTTGTATTTCTTATAAAAATATGCCAGACGGTTTGCTTCCGCATAATCGATCCTGACGGGGAAAAATGTGCAATAGTAAATCGTTGCATAAGTTTCCTCAAACCGCACCTGCCAGAAAAAGAAAAGCCAAAAAACGATTCCCAATATGATTGGAGCCAAAAACGCATATCCGGCTCCATGCTGGAACAAATCGAAAATGCCGGAAAAACCCGGTTTTAAGGAGGCGATAATAAATGCAAAAACTCCGAAGAGTACAAACATTCCACAGAGAAGCGTTGGCGGTCCCCATTGGGAGAAAAATGTCTTCTTGGCTTTTCTCGGATCAGTCATGGATTTTCCTTCTTTCGTTATTCATCATCCTTTGCGTAATATACCATCTCCCGCAGGCGTTTACAACTGCGGAATGACAATTTTTTGAGTTTTAAGGGGCATGTCGCGGCAGTTGCGGTAGTGATCGGGGCAGTGGCAAAAAGTAGCGAAAAAGCACTTGTGAAGCGGTTTTGTGAAAAAAACTTCACAGAATTTTTGGAGAGAGTTGAAAAAACGGTCGGCGTTTTTTATCTCCCCTGTAGCCTCGGTAATAATTGATGATTTTTTCAGCAAGATTAAAAGGGGGATAAAAAAATGGCGGCTGGCTTTTTTATCTTCCCCCGCCATTCTGAAACGCTTTTTGAAGCTGAAAACTTCAGAATTTGGCTGTGAAATAAATTGCTGAAAATCACTTCACTTTGGTTCAGAAAAATTCAGATTCACTCCTTTTTTCCCATATCCCAATTGATCAACGGCAGCCACGGGATGTAAGATTTGGGATTGTAATTGAGCAGACCAATCTGAAATGTAAAGCTGCTGTCGTAATCTGCGGCGATATTTAAAATGCCCAATTGCCAGTTGATGCCCCTGTCATCATATCCTCCACCACACGCATTGAAAATCCCGAT
>JAFVUZ010000110.1 GCA_017502435.1 Lentisphaeria bacterium | reverse complement strand
GTACGGCTTTTGAAAGTTTTGCCGCAGTTTGCTAAGTATTGTAACTGGGAAAAGCTTTCAAGAAAGAATTGGATTGATCTTTTGGAAGCACGTCCGGAATTTGCCGACAAGTGCGGCGATATACGATTAATTTCAGATGTTTTGGATGGCATTATGTATAAACCGATACAACGCGATATTGAAACTCCTATAGAAAGCCAAAATGTTGAAAGAAAAGAGAGATTATGGGCGTTTATACCTCTTTGGATATCTTTCTTGCTTTGGGGCGTGGGATGTATCGCGTTTTATTGTGAAAGAGCAACAGATACGGCTTTGATAATCTGGTGGACTTTATTTTGCTCTTGGAACGGAGTTTATTACTCTTTAAGAAAGAAAAATCCCGAATCAAAATGGAAATGGGATCTTGCCAATATCATTGCCTGGATACTGCTGATGCCGTGTTCCATTATAGGTTATATGATTTATTGCGGATTTTTTTGAAAAAATTTTGTCATTTTCAGAACAAAAATCTCCCATATATTGGTAGTACGATAAAATTTAAACAGAGTTTATTATGGACAGGCGAAAATATATATTGAAGCGGCTTGAAAAAGAGTTGCGCTCGCTGGGGTATGAGGAGCCATTTCTGTATCGGGAGGGAGAAAGCTTTATTGCCGCAATCTTTCCAATGAATGAAGAAACGGAAGAATTTTACACCGTTCAGATAAGTTGGATTGTGGATGATGAGGATGACAGGATCCTTTTTCGGGCAGAACGGGTTTTGCAGGAGGTCAACGCAGATGACGAATCTGAACTTTTGTATTTCTGCAATGAGTGGAATAAAAACTGGCTTTACGGAACGGCGGTTTATGATAAGGATAATGGCGGGTTGCATTTGGATCACACCTTGCCATTGCCGGAACGGGTGAGTGATATGTTTATTGCAATACAAGTTTATCACCGCCTGGCATTCGCAGCCGAAAAATTTTTCAAAGAGGCTGAAAAATTCAAATGGATCGAAAAAGAAACTGAAAATAATATCAAGGAAGGAGAAATAGAAAAATGAATAGAGGAAAATTCAAGTTCAACGCAATCTTGCGTGTATTACTGTTGGCTGGTGCTGTTTATGCCAATGAACTGCCGGGGGAAAATAAAGCTGTTCCGGAAAAAGAAATGGTAGCTCCTTCGGATAAAGAGTTTGCCGGTTTTGCAGAAAAACAGTTCCTGTATGGAGTGTATTGCAAAGAAAAACTCAAAGACGATAAAATAGCCTATTATTATTTGGAACTGGCGGCAAAACAAAATCATCGCAATGCATGGATTTATCTTGGAAATTGTTATTTTGACAGAAAAGAAGAACACCACTCCTATCTGCTCTGGGCAAAACTCTGCTATATGGCTGCTGAACGGATCACTCCTGATGCGGAAACAGAATTCCTTATCGGAATTCTTGAGGGTATCTACGGCAATCTTGATGAATTCAAAAAATGGATGAAACTTGCCGCTGATAAAGGTTTTGCCAGGGCTTCTGAACTGTTGGTGGATAAGAAATTCCATGCAGAAATCATAGCAATCGGAAAAAATCGCACAAAACAGGCAAATCCTGATGCTCTCAAACAGGCTATTAATTCTAATTTTGAAAAGATTCGTCAGATAACCGGAACAACCGGTCCGGAAGTGCTTGATCTAATAGCAAACAGACCTGCCGTTTCAAACATCAGCAAGATGATCAAACTTCCGCAACCGGCGGGAATCACGATGCCGAACTGGAATTACAATTCGCAGGCCACCGAAGCATTGATCGCAGAAAATCTTATGGCTGATCGTGAAGGTGATATGCGCTGGATGTCTGATGAGTTCAAACAACAGCCGATATGGGAAAATCTGTTCTATCCCAATCCCACCATCCGGGTAATCAATTTTACCCACGAATCAGAATTGACCAAAAGCCTGGATAAATCAGGTTTTAAACGCTGTTCCGGCGAGGAGACCAAGCGATTGATAAAACCATTTATGGATCCTGATATGCCAAAGAATTTTTACGATAACGATGTCGTGTGGAGTTTGGGAAATGATCTTTACTTCCGCATCCATACTGATACCAGCGGCAGATGGATGCTGCGTGATTATCAATTTTTCCTCCACAAAAACGGCAAAACGATTAGAGTGGAGACATTCCCCAATCCGCCGGACACAGCAGATGCCGCCATGATTGCAGGAATTATTCAGAATAATTCTGATTGTTGGAACAATCTGGGTGTAAAATATGCTGAAGGTGAAATGAATCAGGTTTTCCGTTGCGATGATGAAGCAGAAGAAATTCTTAAAGAACTGGTAAAACGCCGCCACGCCGTCGGAACTTATAATCTTGCTGTTTTTTATCAGAATCGCGGCAAAAAAGAAGAAGCAAAAAAGTATTTTGCACTTGCAAAAGAGTTCGCCGGCTCTTCTTCGCAAAAAAACGATTTTGCCGTAAACATTCAACGAAGTCATTAAGGAAAATTAGAAAGGAAACAACTGAATAATGAAAAAAGAATTAATATCATTTGCTGTCGGGGCAGGTGTTGTCGGTTGTATTTGGGCTGGTACAGCTTTTATTAAATGCGAATCAAAACCTGCGACAACGGAACCCGTACAAAAAAATGTTGCCGAGCACCCAAACTTGGGTAAAAAGCTTTTGCCAGATGTTTATTCGGCAATGCCGGATAAAAATTTTCCCGGGCTGAAACTTTATAATACGGATTTTCTTATTCCGTGGAATCGCACGGAAATAACGGAGTATGCTGTCTTTGATGACCCGAAAGCTGATTATGGCAGCGGTAATGCTCCAATGAGTGCATTTATGTTCAGGATTTCAGAAAAAGGGAAATATCACTATTTTATGACTGCCGGAAGTCAGTGGGGGGAGATGTCTACATTGGTTTATCTGGGAGAAAATATTGATATTGAAAAAGTCAAACCGGCAGGAAACGGCTATTTGATGGCAACTTACAAAGACTCCAAGGGGTGTATCGGCAGAGGCTTTGTGCCAATTTCTTATATTACCGGCTCAGACCCGACTGAAGATATCGGAGTTGCTCAAAATATTCCACTTGATTCATTGCTGAAATATTCTGAAAAGTGCGATCCGTTTGTTTGGGAAATGACCGCAGAACAGATGTGGAAACTTTTGCAAAAATCACTTCGGGAAAATGATAAAATGACTATTGCTAAAATGATTACATTCCCGATGGAATTCGGTGGTGAACGCATTTACACCCGTGCAGAGTTCGTTCAAAAGTTTGATGAGATTTTTTATCCTGAATATAAAGAATTTGTCCTGAAAAGCGATGCTTCAAAAATATGGTACAGCTGGCGCGGTGCCGGATTGCCTGACAGTTGTTCCTGGTGCCGTGATGCAGTAAAAGGCAAATCGGCAGGACCGCTCTCATTGTATACAGACAGATGGTTGATTATTAAAGCGTCAGGAGAATAAGAATATGAAAAAATCAAATCAAATGTTGGCGGCAATTATGGCAGGTAGTGCCTTGCTGTTGAGTATTGGCAATCTGGTGATCGTAAAGGCATTACAATCGCAGAATCTTAACATTGCAATATTGCATTTTGTTTGCGGCATTGTTGTTGCGGCGGCAGTTTATTTTTGCGGAATTAAGGACTTGTTGAAAGCGGCTCCGTACCTTTGGGGATTATGATTACAGCAATGTACGTGAATATAAATGAACGGAGGTGCTTAAATGAAAAAAAACAGAAAACTTACAATTATTGTTGCAGCAGTAATAATTCTCTGCAGCGGGACAGCGAATGCACAAGGTGTTAAAACTCCGTATGAAAAATGCCAAACATCATTGATAATTTCAAAGGACGTGCTTCAAATAAAGAAATCCGGTGCAAAGGTCGGGTACATTCAAGGTAATAAGATTTTTACCCATTTTCCTCATGCAATAAATAAAAACTCCTATTCTGATATCGAAAAAATTATAAAATTTTTAAATAAAAACACGCCATTGAAAAATGGGGAATGGTATTTGAATATTACAAACGGGGAATGTGGTTTTTATTTGACAATTCCTGCGGGAATTGGTCTAACTGAAGCGTTTGAAAAATACTGGAATTCAGCAAATCTTTATGCCTTATATCCTGAACTTCATAATTTTAACTATCAAAAGGGATATCCTGTTGAATATGCAGAATATGCATTAAAGGAATATCCATTATCTGTACGGACCGCAGCAGACCTGGAACTCATTGATAAGATGACACATTCCTTATGGAAAGATCAAGAGCGTTCGCTCTATGATGCACCGCCAAAAGATATTGATATCAGAAAAATTTCTTTCCCGGAATTTGATTTTACTGAAGAGGATATTGATATTGATGCGGATTATTTATTCCTGAAGGGAAAACAGGCTATGTATTACTCTTTTGATTTACCGATCATTTATTTTACATTGGCTGCCGCAAAAGGAGATTGGCATTCTCAACATAAATTGGCATGGTTATTGGAAGAAAAAACGGATCAGGATGAAAAACGGATATTCACTTTATACAAAACTGCAGCAGAAAAGGGGGCTTGTAAATGCTGTCCCGCAGGATTGGTGGAAATAGATCTTGCACGTTGTTACTGGTATGGGATCGGCACAGAAGTCAATCGGAAAAAATCGTTTGAACTGGCATCTGAATTTTTGAAAAAATTTCCGGAAAATAAAGATGCCATGTTGCTGACAGGATTGTGGTATTTTTACGAAACTGCAGAAAAAAAACAGGGAATCAGTTTAATTGAAAAAGCCCAAAAAGGCGGATTTATGTCGGCTGTTTTAGAACGATGTGTTATCGAAGAGTTCGGATTGGGCGGCAGACCTCAGGAGATCCGGTATGCATCAAATTTTTCTCATGTATATTCTTCTCCGGCACAAACAGTTCACAGCTGGTTGGCTGGATATTGGCTCAATGCAAGAAATTATGAGCGTTGGGTAAAACTTGGAGGCTATTATTACTATTGGGCCTTTTGAAGAAAACTGCAGGAACAACTAATTCAATCAGAATTTTTTGAGAGAATTTAAATACAGCAAATCATTTATAAATAACAGAGGAACAGAAATGACACAACATTTAAAACAAAAATTGGCGGCAATTATGACCGGATGTGCCATATTGCTGAGTATCGGCAACTTGATAATTGTGAACGCATTGCAGCCGCAAGATATCAATACTGCAATTGTGAATCTGATTTGCGGAATCATTGCTGCAGCGGCGGTTTATTTTTGCGGATTTAAGCGGTTGTTGAAAGTGATTCCGTATCTTCTGATATTGGAATTGCTGCTCTTACTGATTTGCCCTGTGTTTGCGTATAATATCAATGGGGCAAGCCGCTGGTTGCAGGTGGGAAGTTTCAGATTTGCACCGGCAACGCTGGCAATGCCGATGCTCTGTTTGTTCTGGGCATATATCAAGGATAAGTCTGCCGACAAGATCTCCCGTAAAAACTGGATCTCCCTTGCTACCGTTACTCTGCTGACTTTCGTGTTGGTTATAGTACAACCTTTTATGACGATGGCACTTTTTATTATTATATTGAGTGCGGTAATGCTGTATCTTACCGGAGTAAATTGGAAAGTTCTGATCATTACTATAATCGGATCGCTTATCGGATTTTTTACCGTACTGGTTGCCTTTTTCAGAAGTAACCCGTGGATTCGCCATACCGATTTTTTCAAGAATTACCTTGACTACGATATGGAGTCGGCATATCACACCTGGATTTGCCTTAAAACATTGAAACACTCTGTATTTGTCGGGAAATACCAATTCCCCCCTGAAATGAGTCAAACGCACCATATACCAAATGCCATTACTGATTCAGCCTTGGTTGCCGGATGCGGAGAATTCGGATATTTGTTTATGATCGGAGCCTTGCTCCTGACGGCGGCAATTATTTGTTGCGGTATAATTATAACTAAGCGTTGCGAAAATCCGACAGAAAAATTGCTTGCCGGAGGAATGACGGCTGTTATTGCCTTGCCCGCATTGACCAATATATTGATGATGTTCGGCTTACTGCCCATTGGCGGAGTAACTTTTCCGTTTCTTGCTTACGGCGGCAGTGCAATGATTGTCAACGCTTTGGCTCTTGGGGGGATATTGCCATTTACTCTAAAATCTCCTAAAAATCAAATGCAACAAGATACTAAAAACTAAATATTTTTTAGTCATATAGAATGATATTGTGTCAAAAAAATCGATTACACACTTTGTAGAAACTCATGATGAATATTTGAACTGGCATCCCGAGAATTTTGAGATAACTGAAAAATAACTCATTGTATGTAATTTATTTTTCCAAATCGCAGAACTTGTATAGTAAGTTTGCGATATATTATGACATAATTTGATTTTTCCACTCATCAAAACTCCCCAGCATGATGACTGATTGTTATTTATTTCCAGATTGCTTCTTCGGCTTGAGCCATGCGGCGGGCGAATTCTTTTTTGCCCATTGTGCGGAACTCGGCGATTTTCGCCATTGAACTTTGGTTCGGACGGACTTTGCCGTGTTCCCAACGGTTCAGAGTTGCCCGGTCAATTTCGATCAGGCGGGCAAAGTCTGACTGACTGAGATTGAATCGCTGACGGATCGCAACGATGTCCGGTCCTTTGATCCG
>JAFVUZ010000109.1 GCA_017502435.1 Lentisphaeria bacterium | reverse complement strand
TTTATCTTTGTGGAAAATTTGCGGTAATAGCAGCCAGAGTGTGATTTTTGTATGTAACCATCAAAGATGGATAAAATTCAAATACGCCGCCTTTTTGTTTTTTGTGGAAAATGTGAGATGTCGGCTTTCCTTACAATTAAAAAGCGTAGGTCGGTGCAGAGAACGATCCTGCGGGCATTTCAAGGTGGCGTTGGTAAGGAATATTTGCAAATACAACTCTCATTTTTCATTTTTTTCATCATTCGTCGCACGAAGTGCTATGGATGACAGGTCATACGGAGCGTGAGCGGAGTGCTTCATATCGGAATGAAATGAAGATGCTTCATATTGTGGAGTGAAACGAAACAATGCTTCATAGCGAAATGAAATGACTTGCCGCGGCATAATGAAATGAAGACGGGAGCTGCTTCATCTGAAAAGGATTCATTTTTATGAAGCACGCCTGACGGCGTATGAAGCGGCACTGTGTGCCATGAAGCGCACCTTCGGTGCATGAAGCGAAGCCTTTTCAGGCTTCATTCACCATTTTTGCCGCAGGCAAAAATGGTGGGCGTTTAGGGACTCGAACCCCAGACATTCACGGTGTAAACGTGACGCTCTAACCAACTGAGCTAAACGCCCTCAGTTTTTAAAATCTTCTTTAATATACCATCTTTTCGGAATTTTGCAAGCCGGAAAATAATTTTTTTTTACTATTGTCAGATTTTTTACTCATTTACAGCTATTTCTGAACCTGAAAATTATTCTGCAAATACAAAAATCTGCAAATCTCAAGAAAAATTACACTCCCTTTGACTTCAGTTGTCATCACGCCGGAAAATAGCAGATTTTTTCTGAAATAAAAAGCGTTTTTTACTTGAAAAAATAAGTTAAAGTGTTATACTATTTTCAATACTGTTTATTTTATCGGATCAAGCAAGAAAAGGAGTTTATCATGGCAGACAAAAATACCGCAGCAGCAGATAAGGCAAAAAGTCTCGAAATCGCAATCAGTCAAATCGAAAAAGAGTTCGGTAAAGGCTCTATTATGCGTTTGGGCGACAGCTCAAGTTTCCTCGGCGATGTCCCCGTAATCAGCACCGGCGCCCTCGCTCTCGACCTCGCTCTCGGTATCGGAGGTTTGCCCGCCGGACGCATCATCGAAATCTTCGGACCCGAATCCAGCGGCAAAACTACCGTATGTCTGCACGTTATCGCCAACTCTCAGAAAATGGGCGGCCGCTGTGCAATCATTGACGCTGAACACGCCGTCGATCCGACTTATGCCAAAAAAATCGGCGTTAATATTGACGAACTGCTTATCTCTCAGCCCGACTGCGGCGAAGACGCTCTCAATATTGCCGATGCTCTGGTCAGAAGCAATTCAATCGATGTCCTCGTTATCGACTCCGTTGCAGCTCTCGTTCCACGCGCTGAAATCGAAGGACAAATGGGCGATTCTCACATGGGATTGCAGGCCCGTTTGATGTCTCAGGCTCTGCGTAAACTCACCGGTGCCGCCAGCCGCAGCCGCACCTGTATCATTTTCACCAACCAGATCCGTGAAAAAATCGGTGTCATGTTCGGCAACCCTGAAACCACTACCGGCGGCAACGCTCTCAAATTTTATGCCTCAATCCGCATGGATATCCGCAAAGTTACCGCTCTCAAAGATAATACCGGAAATGCAACCGGCAACAAAGTCCGTGTCAAGGTTATCAAAAACAAAATGGCTCCCCCTTTCCGTACTGCTGAATTTGAAATCAACTTCGCAGAAGGTATTTCCAAAGTCGGGTCCATTCTGGATGTTGCAACCGATCTCGGTATTCTCGAAAAACGCGGCTCCTGGTTCAGTTTTGAAGGCGAACAGCTCGGGCAGGGCAGAGATCAGACCAAGGCCCTGCTGGAAAGATCTCCGGAAATGCAGCAGAAACTTATGGACAAAATCAAAGAAGTCGTCAGCAGTCAGGGAATTTCTCTCGAAACCGGAGTAAATGCCGAAAATACTGCTGCTGCAGAAGAAAATAAATGAAATATTTGCAGATAATCATACCGGCTTTGTCATTGCTCCTCGCAGTTAACGCTGAAGCCGAAACTCCCGGCATGACTGCCTACCGTGAACAGAATTACGGTGCGGCGGCAAGATTGCTGCCGCAGGAATTATTGCGTCTGCAGCCGGGAACAGATGCTTATTTTGAACATGAATCTGCCTGCATTGAAAGTTTGCTGTTATCTTCCCGCATTGATGAAGCCGCTGACCGGATAACAAAAATCAACAGCAAAATACCGGAAAAATACCAAAACCGTTTCCGCCTCCTCAATGCAAAACTCGCGTATGTTCAGAAAAATTTCACTCTCTGTCAGAAATTACTGGATGAATTCAACGCTCAAAAAAAATTGACAGCAAATATGCGTTATGATGCAATTTTGCTGCAGTGTGAACTTTTTCTTAACAGCAATCAAGCCGCAAAAGCAGTCAGCTTGCTGGAAAAAACTCTCGCTGACAATACTGTTGCCAAAGATGGAGAATTTACTCTTTCTCTGCTGTTTATGCGAGCTCTTGCAGCTGACAGCAAACTCAACCGCATTCCTGCTGAATTTGAAAAATTAAAGGCAAAATATCCCGACCGGCAGGGCAAATTACAGCATTTTGAACTGCTGATTCACGCAATCAATCAGGACTTGAAAAAATATCATGAACTGTTCATAAAAATTTTTCCCTCAGAACGTCCGATGTACACTTTTGCAGGAGATGTCGTGTTGTATCACGGGGCTTTGCTCGCTGAACAGCAGGCTCAAAATGAAAAAAACAATCAGGAAATTGCTTTCCATTTGAAAAATCAGACTGTTTTTGCACCCAATGATGAACTCCGTGCCGAAAGCTGGAAAAACCTTATTCAGCTTCACATCAGGGAAAATCATCTGACATTCGCTCTGAATGAGGTACGCTCCCTCCTCAAAAATATCCCACAGCTGCAGGATAGAATAAAGTGGGAAATGCTGTGTGCCGATTTGCAGTCTTCACTCAAAGAAGGCGATTCAGGTTTGAAAATATATCTCGCTGTTAAAAATAACTCCAATGCAGATGCTCAGTCTCGTGCCGATGCCGCCGAAAAAGCAGCCGCAATTTATAAATTGCAGAATAATAAAACTGAAGTCCTCAAACTTTATGCCTTTCTTACTGAACTGCCGGGACAACCGGCAATCAATGACCGCGGGGTACTGCTCTGCGGAAAATTTTATTTTGAAAATAAACAGTACCGCATGGGTGAATCTCTGCTGTTGAAAATCCCCCCGGCTTCCGCTCAATATCCGGAAACTCTGCTCTATCTCATACAGTGCAGGATCGCAAACGGCGAATATGAAGCAGCCGCCGCGGATATTCAGAAACTTGCCTTGCTGAAAGATGACGGAAATTATGCCGCTTTGCCGGATTTTAGTGCCGCCGCAGGCTATTTTCAGGCTCTTTTGCTGGAAACAATAGGCAAGGCTGAGGAGGCCGCCGCAGTTTATGAAAAAACCGCCCGTGCCGGCTTCAATAAACCATCTTCCGAACCTCTGCTGATCAATTCATGGCTGAAAGCGGCGGAATTGCAGTTTAAACGCCAGTCATACAGCAATGCGGGATTGCTTTTTCTCTCTTTTGCAGAACATTATCCGCGGCAGAAGTCTGCCGTTGACGCCCTGTACAAATCTGTTTACTGTTATTTCCTTGCCGGACGTTATGATGAAATGAAATACAGCATTGATAAACTTTGCAAAAATTATCCCGCAAATGAACTGACCGTCAATGCACTCTTTCACGAAGTTGATTATCTGCATCAGAACGACCGTATGCAGGATGCTTTGAAAATTCTCGACCTTATCGAAAATATCAACCTCAAAAATAAATCTGCCGCTGTCGCATCCCGTGCCATTTATGACCGGGCATTGATATTATACCATTTGCAGCATGACCGTGAGGCTCTGCAGATACTGGAACAGCTGCAGAAATATCCTCAACAGCCGATTGCTGCCGAAGGCATTTTCCTCAGTGCAACGATTTTTCAGGAACAGGGAGACAATCTCAAAGCGGCGGAATTTTTTAAGAAAGCATCGCAAATGCGGGCTGATTTGCTTTTTGTCCAGATATGTCTCGGCAGACAGGCGGACAATCTCTTTCTCAGCGGGACAAAAAACAAAAACGATGATTTGCTGAAACAGGCGGCTCAAATTTATTCTCAGCAGGTCAAAAACAGCGCTATTGATAAAAGTTTTCGCCTGCAAAGTCTGTACAAATGGGGCAGAACTCTGGAAAGTTTGAAAGACTGGCAGGGTGCTCTGGATGCCTACACTGAAGCACTTTATATGCTCGAACCGTCAGGAGATTCCGCCGCAGGCAGCATTATCCCTGTATGGATCAACAAAAGTGCAGTAAATGCCATAAATATTCACTTGCGGCAGGGCGGAGCAAATTCGTTCAAAGAGGCCCTTTTTATCATCCGCAGGCTGAAAAAACTTAACACAATGCCTGCAAATGAACTTGAAAATCTTGAATCCAGTGTCCGCAGCCGTTACATGAATAACGGCTGAGAACACGCTTGACACAGAAAGGTAAAAATTTATGACTTCATCTTTTTTACAACTTATGCATGACGGCGGTCCGGTTTTGTGGATCATAGGGATATGTTCTCTGATTGCAATGTTTATCTTCTTCAAAAAAACTTTTCAGTTTCACCGTGAGGAGGTCAATGTCAGAGAACTTGTACGAGGTCTGGAAAATGTCCTCCGCAGAAACGGTTTCGTCGAAGCAATAAGCCTTTGTGACAATACTCCCGGCCCTGCCGCCAGAGTTCTTTCCGCCGCCATTCTTGCATACGAACGCAGAGATGAGGACTTGAATCAGGCAATCGATGATGCATGTTTGGAGGAATTGCCCAAACTGGAAAAAAATATTGACATTCTGGGAACTATCGGATTTATTTCACCGCTGCTCGGACTGCTGGGAACGGTTCTCGGCATGATGGAAACATTTCAAACTGTCAACGTCACCAGCAGTATGGCTCTTTCATCAACAGAACTTGCCGGAACTATCCGCATGGCATTGATTACCACTGCGGGCGGACTTGCGGTGGCAATTCCCTGTTATGTGGCATACAATTATCTGATTTCACGAGTCAATGCCATCACTCTGGATATGGAAAAAGCGGCATCTGAAATCATCTACTTTTTCAATCAGAAAGATAAAAACGAAAAAAACTCAACGGAGCAGTAAATAATGTCCGACCGTCATCAATTTCACGCCAGAGGGCGTAAATACCGCTCAAAAATGTCAATGCTGTCGGGCAGACCGGATCTGACTCCGCTGATAGACGTGCTTTTTCTGAGTTTGATATTTTTCATGCTTTCAAGTTCTTTCGTCAAAATGTACGGTATCAAGGTCGAAGTCCCCAAAGTCGGTCCGACCGGTTATTCCAGCGTTGAAAAATATATCATATCCATCGTCCGCAGCAGTGAAAGCAATATTATCTATTTCAGAGATGAAGAAGTCGCACTTGATGATATGGCTGAAAAACTTGCCGATCTTGCAAGCGAAAATCCCAACTGTACTGTTGTAATTTGTGCTGACGGCGGTGTTCCTTTTGAACTTGTCGCCAATGTAATGGCAATGGCAGAAAGAGCAAGACTTGCAAGTTTCATTGCTGTCAGCGGAGAAACTTCACGCAAAAATGCAGTTTTTGAAAACAGAATGAAATAATATGAAAAACTCTCTGACCAATCCGGTAAAATACAACAAAATAATTATTATCGAGGCAATTTTGCTGACGATAGTCATTCATATTTTGTTTTTCGTTATTTTCAGTGTTCCGGAAGTCAGACAGAAAAATACCGCCAGCGGCAATACGACAGTTACGCTTCTCTGTTTCGGCAATCAGGACAACGGCGGAATCCAAATGAAAAATTTTATAAGCAAATATAATCCCGGACATTTTTCCAATCCACGCAGTCCGCTGGGATATGCTTCTTTCCGCAGTATATATTCACCGCAGCCATTCAAAACAGTCCGTTTGGCGGATGACTCTCTGCAAATCAAATCTGCCGCATTACAAAAGGATTTCACATTGCCGCAGAATAATGTGAAAAATATTCCGCTCCCGCAGAAAGATATTCTGCAGATCAAACCAAATTCAACTGTCAGACTTGCTTATCCTTTTGCCGTCAGCAGTTCGGGAGTAATAATCCCGCTGACATTTTCGACAGATGAACAGCGTATGATAAATGAATTTCCGCTCTCTGCAGGAGTTTTTAAAGTTTTCAAATCTGCAGACGGCGGTATGATGCGTTTTGCCATGCTGAAAAGTTGCGGCAGACGTGCACTTGACCGATTGAGCATAAAAGGTCTTCAGCAGGAGATAAACAAACTTGCAAATTGTTCTGACGGAGAAATTTTTACTGTTTATTATCGTGAACAGGAAAATTCAGGAGACGGATTATGATTGAACTTGATCAACGCAGTGCAATTTTGTTTTATATGATAATCTGGCTCATTGTCATCGTGGTCTTGTGGATCAGAGAGATGTTTCGCGTCAACAAATTCAACTGGGAACTGAGCAATACAAAACTTTTTCACTGTGACCGGTGTCACCACACATTTTTGACCAAAGACGGAGCAAATCTGACCCGCTGTCCAAATTGCAACTCAATTTGTATTGCCAAGCGGAAAAGCTGATATGATATTTAAAAAAATTTTTCTGCTGTGCATATTGCCGTTCATCAGTTTTGCCGGTGAAATTTATATTGATTTTGACAATCATGTTTACCGGGCGGACAACATCCATTCTTTTGAGTCCGCAAAGGTCAGAAATCCCGCTGCAATGCTGCTGGTATCGTCAAAAAGAGACATTTTTCTTGAATCCGTCAATTCTTCCGTCAAAAATAAATCATCCGTCAAAAGTCCGTCAATCTTATATGCCGGACAGAAGATTGAGCTTGAAAATGACGAAAATCAAGTGACGGGCAGAATAATTCATGCCGGAAAATATTTTATACAATGCGATCTCGCCGTCAAACGCGGCGATTCCGGCAAACTTGTCTGTACCGCAGACAAAAAAACTCTCGGACTGGTCTCATACTGTACAAACAAATACACTTTTGTTGTTCGTATCGACAATTTATCAAACGATGAATTTGAAAAAATATCTCCGCAGCAGCTTCAATGCGACCAAAAAATATTCGCCGCACAAAAAGAGTACGAATACAAACTCATTGACGGCCTGAAAAAATGTCAGACTCCACGCAGTTTTAAACTTTTTCTGCAAAACAATCCGCCCCCCGCAATAAAATATACCAGATGGCATTCAACTTATCTCAAAAATAAATTTATTGAATCAGAAAATGTTGTCAGAAAAATATTTGAGTGCAGCAGTATATAATTCGGGATATTATGTCAGGTTTATTTTTAATTTATTTTAAAATATTGCATAATATGTCAGGTTGAAAAAATAAAATTCCGCTATACATTATGAAAAACGGAGTTTTTTATATTTATGGAACGCGGTGAAAAAACTGAAATCGTACTTGAATATATCCGCAATGGGATAAAATCAGGCAAGTGGGATAATTCTTTATTACCCAAAGAGTTGGAACTTGCAGAGATGCTCTCTGTTTCACGCTGGAGCGTCAGGAATGCTTTTGCCCATCTGCTTGCTGAAGGCATTATTGAACGCAAAAAACGGCTGGGCACAAAACTTAATATGGAAAATCTCCGTCATACGTTGATCGGAGCAGTTTTGCGGTCAAGCGGACATTTTTATGAAGATGTTTACCGTCATCTGCAGCAGAAAGTCACTGCTGCCGGCTTCCGTCTGCAGTCAGTGGATGTTTACGGATTTGATAAACCCAAAATGCGTAAGCATATCCGCCGCGGCATAAGTTCTCTGGCATATCTCAATGAAGATAAAATGATACTTGACGGTTATATTTTCCGTGCTTATCCGTATGTGGATGAACTGCTGAAAAAATCTCCGGTATTTTTTGATTTTTTCGATGCCGCCCGTCCTGCCGGAGCGACCGGAGTTCTGATCGACTATTATGAAATCGGCAGAATCGGCGGTAAATATCTGCTTGATTGCGGCTGTAAACATCCGATGCTGCTGAATATTTCAGGTGCAACTCCGAAAAACAGACATATTCCGGAGGTTTATGCATGTCACAAAGACAAAAGAGTTTTTGACGGATACTATGATGTTCTGAAAGAGTATGGACTTGACCCGATGCTTTATATTTACGATTCATCCGATACGAAAAATCTGTATGAAATTTTTTCAGACCGCCGCAGTCAGCCGGATGGTGTTTTTTCTGCACTTGACATAAATACTATGCATATTCTCAAAATCGCCCGCGAATGCGGATATATGCCGAAATACAGTCTCGGCTGTTTTGATACTCCGTGGAGCAAAGGGCTCGGAGATTTTGAATTTCCAAGCATCACAGTCCCGGCAGAGGAGTGTGCATCCGCATTGCTGGAACAGGTGCTTACCCCGAAAGAATTACGCAAAGACATTTACATAAAACCATATTTGAAAGGATAAAAAATGGAAAGAAGTTTCACTCTCTTCAATCAACAGGTAAGTTTTGAAGGACTTCCTGAATTTCCGTTGAAAAAACTTGCCGCAAAACCGTCAGCATCCGATTGGGACAATCTGCCTGCAATCACTTCATTCCGCTCCAGAAAAAGCGACGACCGTGCACCTGCGGCTGACTTCAATGTCAAATTCGCACTCGCAGACGGCAAACTTTATATCCGTGCAGTCTGCGAAACCTATTCCCAAGTCGAACTGCAGATGAAAGATTTTTATGAAAGCTGGAACTTTGACAACTCTTTTGAAATGTTTACCGGCAGATACGGTGCTTATCAGCAGTTTCTGATCAATGCCAAAGGTGCAAAAGTTTATTATCTCAACCGCAAATCTGCTCCCTTTCCCAAAGACGTGGAAGTCTGCGGCAAACGTGAACCCGGCAGATGGGAGCTTGAAATGGCTTTCCCGGCAGATCTGATGCTGCAGGACGGAGAAATGGCATTCAAAGTTGTTATGACCGATATGGAAAGTATTCTCGGGGCTCAATATTATGACTCCATGAACGGCTCAAACGGCTTCGGACTTTTGAGTGTAAAACGCATTGAAAACAATCCGCTTTTTGATGTAAAAAGTCTGCGTGATGCCGACTGGAATCTTTTCCGTAAAATGGCTGAATCCGCTTACCGCCGCAACAATCAGGAACTTCCGGCACTTGAAACTCCGGCAGATATTCAGGCGGCACTGCATAACGCCAAACTTCTCCTTCGGACCGAACGCAAAGATATTCCCGAAGTCGATTTCAGCACTCCTGCGGGCGGGATACGTCCGATTTACGGTGTCAATTTCGGACCGAACATCACCAATCAGGCAAATCATGACATGAATGAAGATTACCGCAAACTCGGAGCTTCAAGTACCCGTACTCACGATATTGTTTTGATTGAACCCGGCTCACGTCTGGTGGATACTATTTTTGTTTTTCCGCTGGAACACGCAGACCCCGCAGATCCCCGCAACTATTATTTTGATCAGACTGATTATTATTTGGAAAATACAATGGCACAGGGACCTGAAATTTACTACCGTCTCGGCGTCAGTATCGACCATGCAAAAAAACATTTTACCGCACAGATGCCGAAAGATTTTGACCACTATGCAGAAGTTTGTGCAGGTATCGTCCGCCATTACAACAAAGGCTGGGCCAACGGACATCACTGGAACATCAAATATTGGGAAATCTGGAATGAACCCGAAGCAAAAAATATGTGGAGCGGTACTTTTGAACAGTATCTTGAACTTTTCGTCACCGTCTGCAAACGTTTGAAAGCAGAATTTCCGGAAATCAAAGTCGGCGGTTTCGGTGCGACTTCACTCAATATGCCCTTTTTCCAGCAAATGGCAGTTAAATGTGCCGAACATAATATCAAACCGGATTTTATATCATGGCATCATTACAGTTCCAATATGGTGGGAATGATTTTCCAGGCTCATGCGGCAAGATTTATGGCTGATGCCATCGGTTTTGAAAATGCCGAACTGCATCTGACAGAATGGCACTATGTCAATCTCGGCCCCGGAACTCCTGCAGGTGATGCTGACATGAACGGAGTTGATTCTGCTGCATTTACTGTCGGAGTTCTGACAGGCTGGCTGGATTCTCCGATGGATTTGTCCCATTATTATGCTGTCGGCAAGGGCTGGTCATGGTGTATTTTCGACAGTTTCTACAAGCCCAAGAAAGTCTATTACGCACTCTGTCAGTGGGGCTTGCTGCAGAATCAGTACAAGTACCGTGTCAAAGCAGTCCATGGTAAACCCGGAACTTATATGCTTGCCGGTCTGGATGAAAACAAAAATGGTTTCGCTCTCTTCAGCTGTTTCAAAACCAATGACAGTTCAGTAGCAATGAAACTTGAAGGCATTCCCGTTGGTGCAGAGGTGAAAATCGCAGTCCTTGACGAAGAAAATACTCTGCAGGAAGTTGAATATAAACGTGACGGTTCGCTTTTTACCGTTGCCCAGAATTCACCAAGTGCCTTGTATGTTGTAAAATTTGAAGCAAAATAAGGAATAATCTGCAGGTCCGGTTGCACAAGGGTAAGGCGGATAGCCCGCGTAGGCAGCAGGGCGGTGTACGAGCGTCAGCGAAGTAAGTGACACAAAGGACTTTGTGTCACAGCCCTGCAAGACCGGAGCGATGAGGCGTGCGGCAAAGCCGCCTTTAAACGCCTCATATAAGCCGGAGCAGCAAAAGCTGGTGAAGCCGCTTCTGCGGCTGAAGTAGCTGCGAAGGCGCTGTAACTGCATCGGGCTTCAAAAAACGAAAGGATTTGAAAGGAGAACAGTTTTTCTTTGTTACTTTCTTTTTCCAAAAAGAAAGTAAGTCTTGAGAACGCTTGAGAGTATTGAGAGTCTTGAGAATTTTGAGAGGAACAACAACCTTCTCAACCTTCTCAAAAATCCCAAAACATCCCCCAGAACCTTAACCCTAACGAAAGGAGATAAATATGAAAAACAACTTCAAAAAACATGACAGAAAACACATCATCGGAAGTTTCACTTTGATTGAACTTCTCGTCGTCATCGCCATTATCGCAATTCTCGCCGGTATGCTGCTGCCCGCTCTGCAGACTGCAAGAGAAAAAGGCAGAATGGCAAAATGTACCTCAAACATGAAGCAGATCGGAGTTGCAAATATGTTGTATGCCAATGATTTGGATGGCTGGAATGAAATCCCGTATGGTTCATCTTCTGCTACATCTGCCGGGGTGCTGTTTTATAAAAATATGATTGATAATCAATATTTGGCGGTAAAAAATGTTAAAAAATTTTTCACCAATGAAAACAAAACTGCTACTGATGTTATGGCTTGTCCTTCCCGCCAACGTACAAGATATACAATATTGGTAGTAGATTATGGGGCGAACTATCATTTGGTTAAACAATGCGATTATTCTTATTGGGGCAAGACCGGTTATTATTTCCGACCCTCTTCAATTATACATTCGTCAAGACACGTTTTTTATACGGAAATAGCCCGTGGAATGGGACCGCAGTTTACAAGTGGATACAATAATTGGGATTTTTACAGCAGTACTTGTGCTGCATCTAATATAGGGTCTATAGAAGTCGGTCCTATTCACGGCAAAAAAGATGTTTTAAATGTTCTGTATATAGACGGTCATGTCGGCAATAAGAAAGAAGCCGATTTTAAAAAACAGTTAAAGGCTTGCTCATATCAGCAAAGCGGAGCAGCATATACTCAGCCGATAGATTAAAAAAAGGAGAAATATGAAAAAAATTATTCTTTCTGCAGTTCTGCTGCCGATGCTTGCGGGTGCGGCGGATGTCACTGATTCATTTGAAAAACAGACATGGAAATTCTGGAACAAACCTCAGTTCAAATTTACCTATAAACGTATCACCGATGACGGCAGAAATGCCAAAGGTGCGATCGCCATTACTCCGAAAACCGGCAATCCGGCAAAAAATGAAGGCTGCTATTTCAAAGAATTTGCAGTCAAACCCAATACCGATTACCGTGCAATCATCTATGTCAAAGCAAAAGATGTAAATCCGGAAGCAAGTGTCTCTATCTCTGCTCAATCCATGGGCAAAAAAATGGAATATCAAGTCCGGCTTGCAGGTGGAAAATTTATACCCGGAAGCGATTGGCAGAAAATGGAAATTCAGTTTTCAACAATTCACAACTCTGCCAATGTCCGTCTGTTTTTCAATGTTATGAATCTGAACCGGGGCACAATTCTTTTTGATGATTTTGAATTCGGTGAAATTTCTTCTTTTGCCGACTGTGCCGACAATTTCAACACTCTGGCATGGGGCAACTGGAATGTTCCAAAAGCCAAAGTCAAATATTCTCTGAATACCAAAGCCGGCAACAAAGCTCCCGGTGCCGCCATGATGACTTTTGTCAAGGGACATCCTGCCAATTACGGCGGCTCTTTTACACGGCGTCTGGCTGTCAAGCCCGGCAAAGAATACACATTTCTGGTTTATGTCAAAAACAACGGACTCGTTCCGCAGGCGAGAATCACTTTCGGAGTACAGCCGCTCAACAGCAAAAGACAGTTTCTGGGGCTGCCGCCTAAATCAACCAAAACCACCGCTCAGGAATGCGAAGACTGGAAACGTCTGGTCGTAACCACCAAGATCCCGAACAGCGGCAAATGGGCTCAAACTGCCATGTTGCTGGTAACCATGAGTGCCTCCGGCTCTGCTGAAGGTTCTGTGCTTTTTGATGATTTTGAATTTTTTGAAGAAGAAAAGGAAGAACTGTAAATGAAAATGAGAATCATTTCTGTTTTTGCACTGATTTTTGTATTCAGTGCAACTTTGACAGCGGAATTTATCAAAGTTCCGACCAAAGATAAATTTAAAGAAAAAGATCTGCTTTTTGCGGCAACTTTTGATAATTTCACTCTCAATGCCAACTTTGCAAAGGGCAATCCCCGTTCAACAACTCTGCCTGATACCCAGTTGATGCTCCGCGGTTCGATCGGTTTTGACGGACAGCAGGCTTACCGTCCCATTGCCGGCGAATCACTCTGTTTTGATGCATTTGGCAATGCCGATCCGCATGAAGGTACTCTTTCTATCTGGTACAGAGGTATCGACTGGTCACCCTCCACAATCAAAACCAACGGCAAAAGCCGCGGCAATATCGTTTTTGCCAATATGAAATTTGTTGAAAAAAGCCGCTTTATTGATTTCCATCTTTATCAATATGAAGATACCGTTTATTTTGACTGGTGGAGTTCCGAACCCCCACACGGCTGGGGAACTTACGGCCGCGTACCGACCTCCATCCGCCGTGTTAAAGCAAATGAATGGATCCAGCTGGTCGTCACCTGGAAAGATAACAAAATTTCTCTCTACGTCAACGGCGAATTTGCCAGAACTTCCGTTCTCCCCGGCAAATACACAAAAACTGCCGATCTCAAACCCGAAAAAGGCAAATCCGTTATCGGTATCAAAGCCCCTTATCACGGCGATAAACACGCATGGTTGACCGAAGTCGATGACGTTTTCATCTACTCCCGTGCCATGACCGCCAATGAGATCCGCAACCGTTATCTCAAACTCAAAAAAGGCGGTGCCAAAGACATTCTCCCCTACGAAATCTCTCTCTCCGGTGTCGATACCGGTGACGGCAGAAAATGTAACAAAATGGAAGCTCTGCTGGATTTCTCCTCTCTCCCCGATGCAGATATGAAACTGCTCGAAAAAGGAAAACTTACCGCTGACTGGAAACTTGTCTCCCCCTCAGGAAAAACAAGCAGCGGCAAATGGACTTTCAAAAACATTCAGGAATCCCGTATGTTCACTGTTGACAATGAACCGGGAAACTGGAAACTTGAAACCCGTATCGGCAAACTCAATCCTGTTTCAACTCAAATCTATCAGCCGGATTTGAGCTATATCGGCAACAAAATCGGCGATAATGTGATTCCCGCTCTCTGGAAAGATTTTGCCTGCAATACTGCAAAACGCACCATAACCATCTGGAACCGTGTTTACGATTTCAAAAAAGCACCCCTGCCGCAGTCAATCAAAGTCAAAGGCAGAGAACTGCTTAAATCCGCCCCGAAACTCCTCGTCAATGGCAAAGAACCCGTCTGGACTCCCGGCAAAATCACCAAAGATGCAATTTCATATACCTTTGA
The DNA here is from genome assembly GCA_017502435.1 of Lentisphaeria bacterium. Classification (GTDB taxonomy): domain Bacteria; phylum Verrucomicrobiota; class Lentisphaeria; order Victivallales; family Victivallaceae; genus RGIG5270. The sequence continues at coordinate 10,116 of JAFVUZ010000109.1, read as the reverse complement.
ATCGACAGGCAAAATCAACGGCGGCGAACTTATCGCCCGCACCCGTGTTGAATATGACGGCATGATCATGTTTGATTTTGACGTCAAAGGCAAACCGGAAATCTCTTCAATGGAACTTGATTGGCAGGTAAACAAAGAATTCTGTCAATTCCTGATGACTCCCCGCCTTTTCCAGCAGAAAAACGGAAAACTCGAAACTTCCTATCCCGTCAAAGGCAGCGGTTCACACTATAATCAACTGTGGCTCGTCTCCGAAAAAATCGGCGGTTTCTGCTTCTCAATGCCCCACGATGCCAACTGGCGTTACAAAGACAATGAAAATGTTCTCTTCGCTGACAGAAATACCGGCAAATGCCGCGTAACTCCGGTCACTTACAAATCTGTGATACCGGAAAATGCAAATTACCGCTTCTTTTTCATTGCAACTCCCACCCGTCCTCTGCCTGAACTCAACCGTGTGATCCGTATGAGTGATTACGGCAACCCCGGAGCCAAATTCTGGGACGGCTGCTCCTGTCAGGGACAGAAAAACACAAATACCTTTGAACCGCATCCTACAGATTTTGAATTTTACTGCCGCCCGCTGCCCAAATTGAGCAAGGCAATGTACGGCTGTGCCGACAGTCTGGCTGACGACAGCCCCGTCGGACTTTATTTCAAACGTTACTGGGATATACCGGGTGCTTCAAGTTACAAAATGCCGCATCGTCCCAAAGGCCGTTATCAGGCGGCATCCACACTTTACAACAGTCTGCCCGGCTGTGCCGCAACTTCATACAGCGATTATATCCTCAATAATCAGAGAAAAGTTTTTGAACATCCCTACGGCGACCGTATCTGGATGATCTATTATGACCTCTGCGGCAACAACCAGTGCGGAAATCCGCTGCACGGACATTTGTTCAAGGATTCTTTCGGACGTGAAATTATCGCATTCTGTCTCGAAGCCAAACGCAATCTCGTCCGCCGTACTGTCGCTCAGGCTCATAAATACGGCAGAGTTGTAATGCTTCATGGCCAGCGTAGTTTCAACCCCATGCTGCAGGGAATGGCAGATTACTGGTTCCCCGGCGAACAGCATCAGGGACTTATCATGAATTCTCCCTTCGGCTATACTGATATGATACCCGATGAACTGTATCGCAGTGAATACAACCGCGATGTGCTTGGAACCGGAGTCATTTTCCTCCCGGTCATCGGCTATCTCAAAAACGGATACAGACCCGAATCCGAAAAATACGTTATGGGTATGCTCTCAATGCTGCAGCTCCATGACATTGAAACTTGCGGTGAATGTATTCCGACCGGTCCGTGGGTCAGACTTGTGAATATCCTCGGCAAATACAAACTTGAACAGAAATCTGTTCAGTGTTTCAAATACTATGAACCCGGACTCAATGTCAAAAGCAGCAATCCCGATGTCCGTGTGACCCGCTACGTCGCTCCCGGAAATCGTCAGATACTTTTCCTATCCAACAAAGAAATGCGTTCCAGAGAGGCAATTATTGACATTTCCGCAATCTCCAAAGGCGATTTCAATGCTGTCGAAGAATGGCAGGAAAAAACCGTTCCTGTCAAAGAGGGCAAATTTAAAATCAGAATTCCCGCCCGTTCATTCCGTATTGTTGCACTGGCTCCGGTTCCCACATATCCCATTAATGACAAAATGGACAAAATGTTCTCCATCTGGAAAGCTATCGGCAGCGATGTTCTGCATGATCATGACGAAAAAGTCGGCTGCAGTGCCGCTCCGAGCCTCCGTATGACCATCGGCGAAAGCGGCAAAGGCGGAGCATTTACACGTGCAGTCATGATCAAACCCGGAAGAACTTACACCGTCAAACTCAAAGCAAAAAGTGAAAATGCCAAACAATTCACTGTCTCTTTGCAGTTCGCCCACGGTATGACCAACTTGAAAAAAGCCTATCCCGTAATCAGAAAATTCAAGCCCTCCAAAGACTGGACTGAACTTACTCTGACTTACAAAATTCCAACCTCTGAAAATTGGAAAACTGCTGACAGAATGGTCATCGTTTTCAGCAGCAGCGGAAAAAATTCAGTTGCCTGGTTCGATGACCTCATTATCGAAGAAAAACTCTGAGTCTTTTTCAGAATCCTTTTGCCGGTGAGGGACTGACTGTCCCCGCCGGCTTTTTTTGCAGAGAAACTCTTGCAAAATATTCAAGCAGTGCTATATTGCATAAATACACAAATCATAATAATATTTATTTGAGGAATTTATGTAACATGATGAATATCAGCAAAATAGCAATTTTCTGTGCGGCAGCGGCATTTTTTGCTCAACTAACAGGGGCACCGATAAAAATTGTCAAAAGCGTGGAAGAGAATCCGTCTCTGGCAATCCATTACTCAAATGTTGCTCCTGAATTACAGCGTGAAATCGAAAATATGGTCCGGGCGTCAAACTGGTTCAGCATTGTCCGTGACGGTGTTGCGGATTACTCACTTGAAGTCAGACAGGGACAGAGACTCGGTTATGTTTTGAATGAAGGCAGAGTACGCAAAGGTATCCAGAGTTCAATTCCCGGAAAAAATGCGCGTGAACGTGCAAAATTTCTTGTGGACTCTGTTTTGAATGATGCCTTCAAAATAAAACCTCTCTGCCGTACCAGAATTGCTTTTTCAATGGGCAGAGACATAAAAAAACGCAATATTTACATCGCTGATATTGACGGACAGCGTGTTCGGCAGGTCAGCCGGTTCAATTCACTTTGTGTTGAGCCGGGATTTTTCCCTGACGGCAAATCCATTGCTTACAGCAAGTACAACAGCAGCAGCATGGATATTGTGCAGACCTCATTGTATCCCTACCGTTCACGCCGCCTGTCGGCATTTGCCGGATTGAATACCGGTGCCGCCATCGACCCGACCGGGCGTATAATGGCTTTTATTTTGAGCAAAGACAAACAGATCGAACTTTATATCAAATCCGTTGAATCAAAAACTATGCGTCGTCTGACATACGACAAAGCCGTTGAGGCTTCACCGTGTTTCAGTCCTGATGGCAAATGGATATGTTATCTCTCTGATGCTTCGGGGAGACCGGAACTTTATGTCTGCGATCTTTTCGGCAGAAACAAACGCAAACTTCCGAGCGTCGGACGTGAAGCATTGACTCCGGATTGGTCAAAAGACAACAAAATTGTTTATATCACCCGCATTGACGGAGAGTACCGCATTGCCATTCTGGATGTCAAAAACAACCGCAACGAACTCGTTCCCAATCTGACCGGCCGCTGGGAATCCCCCTCATGGGCTCCTGACAACCGTCACATTGTCTGCAGTCAGACTTCAAACGGCGGACGCAGTTCAAGTTTGTACATTATTGATACTTTCACCGGCAAAAAACGTCAGCTTTTCCGCAGCAGCAACTATTTTTCAACTCCCAACTGGTCAAAAACTCCTGTCGAATGATGAAACTTGCAGAATATTTGGAATCCGTAGAAAAATTCGGTATCAAACTCGGTCTTGCACAGACGACCGAACTTATGACCCGTGCCGGATATTGTACTGAACAGGGCAGAAAACCGCACTTTATCCATCTGGCAGGCAGCAATGGCAAAGGTTCAACCGGAGCCATGCTGCAGAAAGCATTGATCGCCGCCGGCAAAAAAGTCGGTTTTTACACTTCTCCGCATCTTGCCGCCTACAATGAACGCATCCGTGTCAACGGCGAAATGATATCCGACGATAAACTTGAAGAGGAATTTCAACAGCTTTTCATTCATGCTGAAGAAATGAAAAAAGATGGCAAATTCGTCACTTATTTTGAATTTACAACCATTCTGGCTCTGGGCTGTTTCCTGCATTGCAACGTTGATTTCATAATCTGGGAAACCGGTATGGGCGGCAGATTTGACTCCACCAATATCATCATGCCCGAAGCCTCTGTCATTACAAATATTGCTCTGGAGCATTGCCAGTACCTCGGAGATACACTGGAAAAAATCGCTTTTGAAAAAGGCGGCATCATCAAGGAAAATACTCCCGTTTTCTGCGGTATAATGCCATCATGTGCAAGAGAAGTGCTGAAAAATATCGCCGCAGAAAAAAATGCTCCGTTTACAGCAGTAACAGAGGAATTTCCGCTCATTTCCAGAGAAAATATGTGCCAGAAACTCCGCACTCCGTCCGGTGAAGTCTCACTTGCTCTCGGCGGTAATATGCAGCGGAAAAATTTCACTCTGGTCTATTCGATCCTTGAATATCTCAGTTGGAAATTTGAACTTGATTTAACAGTCATGCTTGGAGCCATGAGTCATGTCAGCTGGCCGGGCAGATTTCAGCTGCTTGCCGACGGCACTGTGCTCGACGGAGGCCACAATCCCGACGGAGTTGCGGCACTGTGTCAGGGCTTGAAAGAGTTTTTCCCCGGTGAAAAATTCACCTTTGTTTTCGCTTCATTTGAGGACAAAGATACTGCACAATGTATAAAACTTCTGCTGCCTCTGGCACACAAATTCTGTTTTGTGCCGCTGGCATATTCGCACCGTCCGAGTTGTTCAACAGAACGTTTGACCGAACTTGCTGACGGTTTTCCACACGTTGAAACTTACGCCTCTCTGGATGAGTATCTGCAGAAAAAATCCAACAGCGATGCCAGACAGGTCGTCTGCGGCTCTCTCTATCTGCTCGGCGAATATTTCAACGCAACAAAACTTGAAGGTTTGAAAATCATATAACAGGAGAATATCATGAATGACGACATCAACATATCTTTGAAAAGCCCGGACAAAGCCCCCCCCGCAAGTGCACCGCTGGTTATTTTGCAGTCACAGGCGGCTTTCCCATATAATCTCACTTCAATTATAGTTGAGGACCGCAATCAATCCGCCTGCTTAAAAGCAATGGGGCACGGCAGACTTATAGCCGCTTTTCCGGAAATGCCGACTCAGGATGAATTTAAAAGTGCAAAAGAGGTCAAAGGTTCTTTTTCACAGGTAAAATTCAACGACCGCATGATCTCACGTACCGGAACTTTGTGCCGCATTCTCAAACAGACAACTTTTCCTGACGGTACTGTCCGCACACTTGTCCGCGGCTTGAACCGTGTCACCATGCTCCGTATCGACCAGCACGATGACTACGATGAAGTCTCATACGAAAAACTGGAAGATACCATCGAAAATCAGGAAGAACTCAACGGGCTGCTCAAAAGTGCCGCTTCCATGTTTACAGAAAGTTCATTCCCCGGCAACTTGCAGGATGAATTTAAAATCGCCGTAACCAATATGGGCAAACCCGGACGGATGGCGGATCTGATGGCGGATTCTCTGCCGTTGAGTTTTGTTGAAAAATTTTATCTGCTCTGTGAACTTGCCATTGACAAGCGTCTCTATTTCCTCGTCATTATGATGAACCGTACCATAGAAATTTCCCGTGTCAGTGCCAAAATCCAGAACGAAGTCCATGAATCAATGGGCAAAACCCAGCGGGAATTTTTCCTTCGTGAACAGCTGAGCATGATCAAAAAAGAACTCGGAGAAGACAACCGCAATCCCGACATCATTGATATCGAACAGAGACTCGCCGCCGTCGATCTGCCGCCAAGACCAGAAGCAGTCGTACGCAAGGAACTTTCACGTCTGGAAGTCATCCCCCAGATGTCTCCCGAATATCATGTCGCTTACAACTATGTTGATACTATTCTTTCCATTCCGTGGACTAAATGTTCCGAAGACCGTCTGGATGTTGCAGAAGCCGCCAGAATTCTGGATGAGGACCATTACGGATTAAAGGACGTCAAAGAACGTATTCTTGAGTTCCTCTCAGTTCTCAAGCTCAAAAAAGACGGCAAATCCCCTATCGTATGTCTCGTCGGGCCTCCCGGTGTCGGCAAAACTTCTCTCGGCAAATCCATTGCCCGTGCACTCAACCGTGAATTTATCCGCATCGCACTCGGCGGCGTCCGTGATGAAGCAGAGATCCGCGGCCACAGACGTACTTACATCGGAGCCATGCCGGGCAGAATTATTCAGAATATCAAAAAAGCCGGTGTCTGCAACCCGTTGATCATGCTTGATGAAATTGATAAATTGAGCAGGGATACTCATGGCGATCCCGCATCCGCATTGCTTGAAGTTCTTGACAGTGCCCAGAATTCGACCTTCAGTGATCATTATCTGGAACTGGAATATGACTTGAGCAAGGTTTTCTTCATTGCCACTGCCAACACTGTTGACAGTATCCCTGAACCGCTGCTCGACCGTATGGAACTCATCCGCCTGCCCGGTTATACCTCTTTTGAGAAAAAAGAGATCGCCCGACAGTATCTCGTTCCCCGCGAACTCGAAGCAACAGGTCTCGCCAAAACAGCTAAAATCAATGTCACTGCCATCAATGAAATAATTGACTATTACACCCGTGAAGCAGGCGTCCGCCAGCTCGATCAGGTCATTGCACGCTGCTGCCGCAAAGTTGCCCGCAAAGTCGTTGACGGCGAATACGGCGAAAATCCAAAAATTTCAATCAAAAAATCTGACATCGCACCGCTGCTCGGATGCCGTAAATTTACCATCGCTGAAGCCGAACGGCAAACCGCCGTCGGCAGTGCAACCGGTATGGCATGGACAAGTGTCGGCGGAGTTATTCTGATGGTCGAAATCCTCAAAGTTCCCGGCAAGGGTGCATTGAAACTTACAGGTTCTCTCGGCAAAATCATGCAGGAGAGTGCCGAAGCCGCATTTACTTATATCAAATCCAGAGCCGCCGACTGGGGTATCGATCAGGAAGTTTTTGAGAAAAATGATTTCCATCTGCACGTTCCCGACGGTGCAACTCCCAAAGACGGTCCTTCTGCAGGTATTACCATGGCTTCAGCGATCTATTCACTGCTGACCGGACAGAGTGTCCGTCCGTATCTTTCAATGACCGGCGAAATCAATCTCCGCGGCCGCATCACTGCCATTGGAGGCGTCAAGGAAAAAGTCATTGCCGCCCTCCGCTCAGGAATCAAAGATGTTATCATGCCCGAAGAAAACCGCAAAGATCTGGAAGACATTCCGGAAGAACTTCAAAAAGAACTCAAATTCCACTTTGTAAAAACTTTTGACGAAGCACTGCCCATACTTTTCCCGGGCAGATAATAATAAAATCAAAAAAAAGGTATTACTATTATGAAAATTAAATTCGGTATCGGCAGAGAGTGCATCAATCCGACAGAACCCATTTCTCTGGCAGGTTATTTCAATACCAGAATCTGGAACAAAGTCCTTGATGATATTGAAGTAAGAGTTATTGTATTCAAAAATGCAAATGAAGACTTTGCAATTTTCCATTTTGACTTGCTGAGTATTTCATATCCTTTCTATACTGACATACTTGAAGCAGTTCATCAGGCTGGCTTTACTCAATTCAAAGAAGAAAATGTCCTTATCAGTGCCATCCATACTCACACTGCACCCGACATCAATAACTGCCCCAACAGTCCTGCTTACCGCAAATTCGCCGCTGCAAAAGCCGCCGCCGCACTCAAAACTGCAATGGCAAATATCGAAGAAGGCGAACTTTTCACCGCCACTGCCAATGATACCCGTTTCCAATTCAACCGCCGCTACTGGATGAAAGACGGTTCCGTCATGACCAATCCCGGCAAACTCAATCCTGAAATTGACCGTCCCGAAGGCACTATCGATCCCGAAATCCCGATGCTGGCAGTCAAAACCAAAGAGGGCTTCAAACTTCTTTTTGCCAGTATTGTAAATCATACCGATACCATCGGCGGCTGTGGAATTTCCGCTGACTGGTCAGGCTTTCTCCGCCGCGATCTGGAAAAAGACATGGCTCCCGGAGCAATGGTCGTCTCTCTCATCGGCTGTGCCGGCAATATCAACCATTTTGACGTCACAACAAATATGGATCAGACCTGCTACGGCGAACCTGAACGCATCGGCAAAGGCTATGCAGAAAGCATCCGCAAAGTCTGGAATGATTTCAAAGCTGTCCGCGGTGATAAATTTACTTTTGATTCTGTAGTTGTTGAGTCAAAACCCCGTGAAATTTCTGCAGAAGAAATCGCAGAAGCAGAAGCCATCATGGCCAAATATCCCGATGTTGACATCAATGCAGGCGGCGATATGACCAGCGAAGACCTCGCCAGAAAAACTCCTGTCGTACTCAAATTTTTCGCAGAAAAACTGCTCAAACAGGCCGAATGTACCTGTAATCCGAAATTCCGTCTGACTGCATTGAAATTCGGAGATTCCACAGTTATTGCCACTTTGCCGAGCGAACCTTTTGTTGAAATCGGCCTTATTGTCCGCAAATCGATTTTCAACGGCAAACATTGTCTGATTTCATCTCACGGCAATTACAACGGCGGCGGTCATTTTATCGGCGGCTATATCCCCAACAGCTGGAACTACGGCAGAGGCGGTTATGAAACCACTCCCCGCAGCAGCGGTTATTCCGTACGCACCGCTGATCTGCTGCTTCAGGGCATGACTGAACTGAAGTAAATTGCACCGCTGTCAGACAATCACAAATTTTTTACCGGATGCTTTGGTTATGAGTTCACGCAATGCCCAGACCAGAGCATCCATACGGTCGGGACTGTGATTTGTCCGCAGCGGCGAATATGAACACATTTCATCTTCAAGTTCAATAAAACGTCCTGCATGACGGACTTTATTCTGTTCATATACGGCGGCAACAAGTTCTGCCCGCCGTATTTTACTGTCAAATGCACGGACTGCTTTAAATGGGATATACGGCGAAATCGTCCGCAAAAGTGATTCTATAAGTTCGCCGCCGTTATTGACTTCTGCAATGACCAAAGAGGCATGAAAACGGTCAAAAAGTTCCGCCGCACAACTGCACCATTCAAGCGGAGTCCCCTGCATGGAAAAATCGCCCAGTACATAAAAATATCCGTCATACCCCAGTCCGCAGACAGAAATTCCAGTAAAGTCGGAACTTTTGCCGCTGCTGACTGCAGGGTCTATACCGATGACGACTTTCTGCAGATTATCAGGTGCAGCAAGCACCCGGTTGCGGTCAATATCCGAAATTTTCCATAAAGCCCCCTCTACATCTTCCGCCCATTCCCCAAAAAGAAAACGCTTTTTCTGCTGTTCAGAAAGATTCATTAAAGTCCGTTCAATATATCCGTCCGGCAAATTCTCCCTGTTGCCGCCGGGATTCATCAGTATCGCTTCATAAAGTTCCGGATGTGCCAGTGCCGTCCGGCTGACCGGATCGCAACGGTTGATGAAAAGCTGATACGTCCAATGCGATCTCCCGCACGGATTACAATCAAAATATGCTTTGTTGACAAGATCAGTTTTTTGAGCGAGACGGGTCAATGCCGTATTGACTGCATCATACTGCAGTTCTGAACATTCATTGAAATATACAGTTGCAAATTCACGTCCGAGGATACGGTCGCTTCTGTCGCCGTTATCCAAACCGCCGAACCATATCTCAGAATTGTTGGCAAATCGCACAAAACCTTCAGCGGCATTCTCTTTGAACGTAACTTTGGGAAATGCAAGTTTCATAACTTTCGCAAAAGTATCCATACGGACACTCCGCATTACTGAATTGCCGCGATAACGCAAAATAATATGTCTGCTTTGCGGAACTTTCAATGCCCGTACCACTATGGCATAAATCAATATAAAAGTTTTGCCGCTGCGTGAGCCTCCGTACAAAAGAATATTAGGTACATTACTGCCCAGAAGTTTCAATGCCTTCTGCTGATCGGGAGTTTTCTGCCACATAAAATAATCCCCTCTCTTTCTGAATGAAATCTTTTAAAAGAAAACTTTTGTCAACTCTGCAGAAAAAAAGAGGATATATATGAAAATATGCTCTGTTCCCAATGCGTGGAGATAGAGAATTTAGAGAATTTAAGGAGTTTAAGGAGTTTAAGGATTTTAAAAACTCAGGCTTTGTATAAAATATTGACTGATAATAAAAAAAATTGAGGGGCTTGGGGTATAGTTTTTTTGCTTACGCAAAAAAGCGGGAGGACGAAACGAACATTTCGCCGAAAAACAGCCTGACGCTCCCAGCCGATGACACTCACGCGTCAGCGTAATATCGCACCGGGTCGTACCCGGCGCCGGGGATACAAGGGGGCGGCGTAAGCCCCCT
>JAFVUZ010000108.1 GCA_017502435.1 Lentisphaeria bacterium | reverse complement strand
TTTACACGGCATCCGCCTTCGCACAAGGCTTCCGTCTTCGTTGTCACTACGCCGTGACAAGTCGGCGGGACAAGCAGCTGTTGGCGGATGGCTGGGCATGACGTACAATAGGGAATTTAAGGAATTTAGGGAGTTTAGGGAGTTTAGGGAATTTGCCGTTGACTGCACTCTGAGTCAAGCATATATCTTCGCTCCCGCGTAACTCCGACCGCTTTCTGCATCAGCCGAACAGCCGGACTTTTCGGACGGGTCAGACCTGTCGGACATTGCCATTGCCTGCCTTCTGCACCAGCTTGACAGCCGCGTCAGCGTCCACATCAGCCCGTCTCTGGTGCAGTCATTTGTTTTTTCCTTAACTTCCTGAACTTCCTTAAACTCCTTATTGCTTGTCACGTCCTGCCGCACGCATACGGCTTTGCCGTGTTGTTAACGGGATGGATATTTATAGCTTTTGTGTGTTAATATTTTATTCCTTCCTATAATATTGTTTATATTATGTCAGACTTCTGAAGTAGTTATCGAGGCGTTCGCCTTCGGGACCGGATGCGGGATTGGCGAAATAATGCATCTCCCAGCAGGCGTGATTGCTGACATACGGAGCTGTGAGTGCCAACTGAACTGCAACCCGATCCGGATGACAGGGGTGCAGATTTACTTTCTGCATATAACTGCGGCGTTCAAAAATTTCAGTATGCGACCAGAGTTCAATATTATGTGCGGATGTTACTTCCTTCCATGCTTTCCATTGCGTATCCAGTTCGGCAAGTTCCGAACAGGCATTGCCGATACAATCCTGCGGCATGATAATATCCATGTGACTGTTTTCAAGAATCGAATGCCAGAAATCTTTAAATTCTTCATTTCTTTCTACTCTGTGCATAGTTGCCGGTGAAGAAATCACCCGCAAATCGGAATTATAACTTTTAACCATATCAACAAAATTGCGGTAAAGATAATTCATGCGTTTTTCTTTTTCCGGCAAACGTGAATCACGGTATGAAGTTTCGCTCGGAAAATAGAAACCTGCAACAGATTTGAATTGTTTCAGCTCATCGAAACAGCGTTTGTGTTCGGCAATCTCTTTTTTGAGTTCATCTTCGGAGAATGTTTCCCTCCAGCCTGCAACTGAACCGTAACCGCCGAGATAGACTTTGATATTTTCAAGTTCTGCGGCTTCAGTCAAATGTTCAATGACAGGATTGCATTTGAGGAAACTGAAATTTTCCGACATATAGAAACATTCATTGATTTCCCGCCAGAGAGCGGATTGGAAAATAACAGAATCAATTCCTTTGGCCTTGAGTTCCTGCAATGCTGTACGCCATTCATCGACTGCAGCATGAATCATGGGACGGCCTTTGTAATCGGCAGGATGAGCATAAACAAAACTCGTTCTGATACGGGTTTGTTTTTCCGGAAGTTTGAAATTTTTAATAAATTCAATATTGTTGGTATTGAATTTATTTACACGCAACATGGATTTTGCTTCGTTCATGGTTGCAGGCGGCAGATAGATTTGAAAATCATCACACGGTCCGATAGGAAACGGCTGGTTTGAACTGCTCATAATAATACCTTTCTGAAAATAAACAAACGTTTGTTTTTTTGTAATATACTGTGTTAATTTCGATTTGTCAAGGCAAAATTATGGAAAAAATAAAAAAAATAGTTTTGTAATTATTTGATTTGAAAAATCGTATAAAAAGATGTATTTTATATGACGATGAATTTTAATAAATTGAAAGGATTTTTTATATGGAACGTGAATCATTGGGGTCAAGACTCGGTTTTCTGCTGCTGGCTGCAGGTTGTGCTATTGGTTTGGGGAATGTTTGGAGATTTCCGTTTGTGACCGGAGAAAACGGCGGCGGGGCATTTGTTTTGCTTTATCTGATATTTCTTGCCATTATGGGAGTTCCTGTGCTGGTACTGGAACTTTCAATGGGGCGGGCATCACGCCGCAATTATGTCGGTGCATTTACTGAACTTGCATCTTCCAAGCCGAAAGTCTGGCGTTCTTTTGCGACAATTTTTTATTGCGGCACATTATTGCTGATGATGTTTTATACTACGGTTTCGGGCTGGCTGATTTATTATACTGCAAGTTACGTTACAGGTACAATAAGTGTCTGTACGACGTCGGATCAGGTCGGGAATTTTTTTACCGATTTGCTGAAAAATCCCGGCATTATGACAGTCTGTATGCTACTTGGAGTGCTGGTCAGCGGCATTATCTGCAGTGTAGGTTTGCAGAAAGGGGTTGAACGCATTGTCAAATGGATGATGGGGCTGCTTTTTGTGCTGCTGCTTGTTTTGTGTATAAAAGGTTTGCTTTTGCCGGGGGCGGGCGAGGGGATGAAATTTTATCTGCTGCCGGATTTTTCAAAATTCAGAGCAGACAATATCGGCAAAGTTATCTATGCGGCATTGGGACAGGCATTTTTTACCTTGAGCATCGGTATCGGCAGTATGGAGATTTTCGGCAGTTACATAGATAAAAAGCATACGCTTTTGAAAGAAGCATTGCTGATTGTTGTGCTTGATACATTGATTGCTTTGTTTGCCGGAGTGTTGATTTTTTCAGTATGTTTTTCGTATAAAGTCGATGTTACCGGCGGCCCGGGGCTGATTTTTGTAAGTCTGCCGAATATTTTCAAAGATATGGCAGGCGGCAGAATTTGGGGTGCAATATTCTTTTTCTTCCTGACGCTTGCGGCAATGACGACTTTGATTGCGGTTTTTGAAGCTATGATTGCTTATCTGATGGATGAGTTCAAATTCAAACGCTCTGCGGCATCTGTTGTTGTTACATTGATGGTTGGAATATTGTCATTGCCGTGTGTTTTCGGATTCAATATCTGGAGTGCATTTCAGCCGCTCGGCAAAGGTTCATGTGTGCTGGATATAGAAGATTTCATTGTCAGTATGAATATGCTGCCGCTCGGTTCATTTATGATCGTGCTTTTCTGCACATGGAAGTTCGGCTGGGGCTGGAAAAATGCGATCGCTGAAGTTAATGAAGGTAATGGAATCAAATTTCCGGCAAAAAGTTATTTCTATGTAAAATATATTCTGCCGCTCATCATTATCGTAATTTTTGTGATGGGATATATTGCCACTTTCAAATGATACTGAAGCGTATTACAGTATCGGTTTGGCACGGGATTTTATGTATTTCATGGTTTGAGCGAACCCGCGTTCTTTGAGCATTTTGCTCATGGTGCGGTAGCCGCCGCCGTAAACTTCATCGGGATTGTTCTGTTTCCGTTTGTTGAGGTGTGATTTTTTTACTGCATCGTTGTATTTTGCGGCGATGGCTTCGGCGAAACCCTCCTCGATTTTGAGATCGGAAATATTTCCTGCATTATGACGGAGATAATCATGGGTAAGTTCGTGAGCGATGGCATCTTTGAGCAAATCAAGCGGAGTGTGACTCAAAACGAACATCCGGCATCGCTGTTTGGTAAGTTTGCGTGTTTTTTTGCCGTGGAAGTTGCTTTTTTCCTGGATTTCATATTCGTAACGCATGAGGGCCATGCGTCCGCCGCCCTGAATACGGTATAGGCTTTTTGATTCTTTTTCAAGTTGAGGCAGGGTGAGTATATGCAGTTCAATTTTGTGGTTCGGGTCAAAACCGAAAAGTTTGTGCAGCAAGTTGCGGACATTTTTGAAATGTTTCTGAACAGCGGCGGGATCGGTTACTGCAGTTTTTCGGCAGTTGAAGCATATCCAGCGGCCGTCATTGAGTTGTTGAGTTCTGTACGGCAGTACGCAGAAATAACATTTCGGCTGATTTGCACAATTCCGGCAGAGCATTATTTTGGTACCGTCCTGATTGATGATAATGCGGAGTTTTGTGGTTGATTGACTGCATGATTGACAGCGTGCGACCTGATTGAGACATTTTTTTGAGCAGTAGTATTTTTTGAAAAAAGTAAATGCACCTTTTGTGCATGGCTTTTTGCAGTATTCGCATTTTGGAACTGTGGTTGCGAAACATTTTTTGGAACAGAAAGCATTATTTTTGTTGTCTTTGATATAATTTCCTCTGATTTTTCTGCCGCAGACTGAGCAATCCAGTGCAAACGACAGTGCAGCACTGAAAAACAGCAGAATAAACATAATTTTTTTCATAAGCAGGACTCCTGTGAAAATGTATTTTTTTATAATATGCATCAATAAATGAAAAATGCAAGCGTTTAATAATAATTATTGTTATAAATACTTTATTGTCAAAATGTTGCAATATATGTTTTGAGGCTTTTTTCTGATATGTTATATTAACGGAGAAAGGCTTTGTGAGGGGATTTGTTCCATAATTGATATATTTTTATATTTTGTTTTTTTTCCAAAATATTACATGATAAGAGAAAAAAAGTCAAAAAAAATGGTAAAATTTATAGATTAAGGGTTAAAATTATTTAAGCATGGGTTGATTTTTGTTTTTAGTGTGTTATATTATATGCAGAAAAGGTTTTTTGGGAATTAATTAATATTTCTTTAGTATTGTTTTTTAAGGAATAGAAAAAATGGCAAAAGCATCTATCAAAGACGTGGCCAGAGAGGCCGGAGTCAGTGTCAGTTCGGTGTCATTTTACATGAATCGTCCTGAACGCTTGAGTAAAGCATCAATTGAACGTATCGCTGCCGCTTGCAAAAAACTTGAGTATGCACCCGGCAAAAACCGCCGCGGCCCCAAACTCGGCCGCCGTTCACGTTTCAAAACCAGAAATATTTGTTTTTATTGCATGGCTCCGATGAATATGGAGGAATTGCTCCGTTTTCCAATTATTCCGCCATTCCTCGGTTTTTTGCAGGAAGAACTGCATAAACACCATTGCCGTCTGGTAATTTCCGGAACCGGAGACAGCTGTCAGGTCCCGGTTACATTGAATAAGAAAAACTGTGACGGAATCATCCTTTTCGGCAAAGCCGTAAACGAAGAATTTTATGAAAATTTCAAAAATAAAGTTGCAGAATTGCCGGTGATCTGGACCGGTGCAAGTACCAATGATGATTTTCATGAATTTGACCATGCTTTTTACAGTAATAAAAAAGTTGCAGAGTTGGCTGTAAGTTATTTTGTCAGAAAAAAATATCGCAATATTGCTATTTTCAACAGTCATCCGGATCATCCTGAATACCGTGACCGTATCCGTTATTTTGAGGAATATGCCAGAAAATATGACATTGAACTTTACAAGTTTGAATGTTCACACAAGGATGCCGGAAAGTCTCCTGCTGAATTGAATAAAATTCTGGTTGATATTTATGAAAAAGCCGATATTCCCAAACTTGATATCGGTTATTTCTGCTCTGATTTGATGTTGTTGAAATTCAATACAGAAATGCTTACACGCGGCAGGAAAATTGATTTTGAAGTTTTTGGCTGCAATAATGATGAATACTCACTCGGATTTTTGGCTTCCCGTCCGGCAACTGTCGATATCTGCCTGCGTGAACTTGCCAAACAGACAGTCAAACGTCTGATCAGCCGTATTGACAATTACCGTAAGCCGATGGCAACAAGCGAAATATTTGTCGAACCGAAACTTCTGAACGGCGATAAATAAAAGAAATAAGTAAGACTGAATCCGGGACTGTTGCAAAACTGTTTTGTGGGGAAAAAACCTTTTTGAAAAAAGGTTCTTTTCCCCACACCCCCATTTTCCAAAAACTTTTACCGTAATTGCTTTTATTATCCTAATAAAAGCAATTACAATTTGTTTATTACAAATAATTTAAAATATATTTTACTGTAAAAATTTAAACTCCCGCATAGCAAAATAAACCATTATATTCTGTCTTGATTTAACAATAAAAAATTAAGGGCATTGCAAACTTTTTTAAGTTTTGCAACAGCCCCATTTTTTTTGATTGAATGGCAGTGTTGGAGACCGCCGGTTCATAAAGTTTTTGCTTTGTTTGAATATTATCTGCCGAGTTTTTTCAGAACGTGCTGAACTACGGAAATCTGTTCTTTGCTTTCGTCGTAAGAGTTTTCCAGTTCCTCAATGGATTCATACAGCATAATGCAGGCAGTTTTGTAATCGACATGACCGATTTCGGAGATGAGACGCACGCCTCTGTCCATCAGTTTTTTATTGGAAACATTGACCCAGCTCATCCAGTTGCCGGTGATACGGCCCAAGACAGCCATGGTACCGGTGGAAATCGTATTGAGAACGAGTTTGACTGCCATATGTCCCATGATATTGAGCGGTGATGATGGAATTTTGCAGGGGATTGAAAAGTCTGCAACAGCACTGCCGCCGACGGAGAGATATTTGGCTGTATTGAAAATTTTGCTGACGTCATTGAAGGCGTTTTTGAGTTTTTCATCGCAGAAATCATTTCCAACAGTGATCAGCACCGCGGCATCACTGTGGTTTGAAATACGGTCAGACGGGGATTCATTTCCGACTTCAAATTTCAAAAGTTCGGATGCTTTTATTTTGGGCGGATTATTGCTCAATGTCGGTTCAATTCCCATTGCTTCATAGTCCGGAGTTTCCCATTCCAGACAACGCAGATTGCGGTGCATTCCGTTACGCCATGTATCAACTGTATTGAACAGCGGATTTTTGACAAAAGCCCACGGCCTCGGAGAGATTTTGTCATCATTTTTGCGGAAAGGCGGCAGCATGAATGTCGGAGAACGTTCCGTCGTATCGGTGAAAATATCCAGCAGATAGTCATTTGCAAAATAGGTTATCAAACCTTTTTGTTTATAAATTTCTGCTTCAAATCCGATATATTCCGCCATTGCATCAACGGATTCCGGAGAGGCGAGACCATCGAGAAGTTTTTCAAATTCCGCCGCATAATCCGGACTTTCAAGTCCAGTCAGACGGTTGAAAATCGATTCCAATGCACCGCCGGCAATCAGCTGTTCAGAAGTTGTTGCCTGCATACGGGTTGAACCGGCAAGAGCCATTGGTCCGCAGAAAAGATCAAGAACTGTTACATCCGGATTACGGATGGCTCTGCATGAACGTTCCAGATTGTCAGCCAGCAAATCAGCAGGATTATTGAACATCAGAAAAACTTTGCATTTGCGGTCAAGTGCTTCAAATACCGAACCGAGAACAGATGATGTTTCGCCGCCTTCAGTAATTGCAACGAGCATATCATTTGAGTTCAAATCAAGTTCCTGCACCTGGCGTTTGCCGAAAACTTGATAATCTTCAAAAAATTCGACCGATTTGACCAGTGCGTAATCTCCGCCGGTCATGATGCTGAAAACATTATTTGAATAAATTTCAGCATTTTTGTTTTTTGCACAGCAGTCTCGCCACATACATTCCAGCAGAATGCTCAAACGTCCGGTTGCACCGCATCCTGAAAAGACGATTCTGCCGCCGTTACGGACAGTTTTTTCGCCATCGGCAACTAATTTTTCAAATTCATCTGACTTGAAAATACGTTTTGCCATTTCCTGAACGTTACGGTCAACACTTTGAAGGTTGCGGACTCCGTCAGAAAAAGATTTTGCAAATTCCTTGTCCAGATCAGCAGTCATAGGGTTGGATTGTTCCGTGGGCAGAAAACCCAAATGGAACTGTTTTTCATTTTCCATGAAATCCATTGCTTTTTTCAATGCTTTTTCGCTCATATTTTTCTCCGTAAATCAGATAAGTATTTTTTTCGCACTTCTCGGCGGCATGGTCATTGTTATATTTTTGTATTTGAAAGTGTGTTCTCTGCCGGTGTAATTTATGACAAAAAGAGCCTTGTTTTCAGCGGGACTCTGCCAGATGGAGTGCAGAATCGACGGCAGTTTGCGGGTGATGATTTTGCCGTTCTGCCGGGTGGTGAAAATCGCCCTCTGCATGAAATCAACACTGATTTCATCCGTTTCAAAGTCTGACGGGTCAAGCATATTTCCGTCATACAGAAACTCCCGGTTGTTGTAATAAAAGCGGCATATCATTATCAGAAATTTATAAAATTCTCCGTATCTGCCGTTGATGTCTGTTTGCTCCATCGTCAATTTACAGACTGTCGGCTGCATTCCCCAGATGACGGTTCTTGCAAGTTCACAGCAGAACTGGTCGGGAAATTTTTTCTCCCATTCCTCTTCGCCCTGCCAGCGGTCTTTGTCCGGCCACAGCGGGTCCCACGGCGGAATGCCGTCGATAATTGTGTAATTGCCGAAAAGTGCTGCTGTTCCATGATAAACTGCAGAATATGCCGGAACGCATTCAATACCTTCCTTGTAATAAGTTCCCAATCTTTCCATACTTGGATGCAGTACGATCATTGATTCAAAACAGCCGAGCATTGATTCATTGCAGTCTTCGGTTGAAAATATTGTATCCGGAAAATCTTTGTGCAGTCTTTTCAGAAATTTACGGTTGCCTGTTACGTGATAATTTCCTCCTCCGTGTGAATGTTTATGTGCAGGATTGTAACACGGATTGACATTGGCACAGCCGATCATATCCAGATAAACTCCCGGAATGCCGCTTGCAATAATATAGGACAGGACTTTGTGCAGGCGGTCCTGAAAAGTTCTGCCCTGACCGCAGGTGAAACAGAGTTTGCGTTTGGTGTAGGTATTGAAAACTTCTCCGAAAACAGTTCCGTCTTCTTTGATGACCACAGATTCCATCCCGCCATCGGCAAAACTGTCTGACTCCATATCCCATGCCATGCCGTTTACATATACTTGAGTATAAATTCCTGCTTTTTTTAATTTATTCAGAGTTTCACAGAATTTTTTTTCACCTTCACGCGGCGGCCAGAATTCAGGGTAATCCGTGTCATACGGACAATCATGCCACCAGTACCAGTCCAATGCACCGGGAACTCCGGCATCTTCCGTCAGTTTGATAAGCGGGTCGGAAACATGATCTCCGCCTCCTCTGTTCCATGCCCAGACGCCGATATTACGCATGGGATTGTTTTTGAAGCGTTTTTTGTAATTCGGAGTATTGACTGCCCATTGCCGGTAAATTTGAGCAGCATCGAACCATGAACCTTCAAATTGTTTTACGGTGCATTCATATTTCAATTCGGCGTTTCTGCCGGAACGGTACGGGAGAAGATGGATAATTCTGCCTGAAATCTGATTGTTTTTTCTCTCCCACTGGCTGTTTTTCAGGTTATAGCGTTGGTCTCTTGCGTCCATATAAATACAGTTTCTGCCGTAAAATCCGGCAGTCATCTGCATTGAACGCATCGGATAATTTGAAAATGTTCCTGTCGGCAGATTTTCGTCCAAAGTTACCAGCCATCCCTGACCGGCACAGTGCAGACAGTTGAAAATTTTTTCATTTATTGAGGTATTTACAACAGGAAAATGTATTTCATTCATATAAAGTCTGCCGCTGTTGCCGCTGCATTTTATGGCACAGTGATACAAAGAATTTTCATCGCGGCGGCACGATACACGGACTTCAAAATCTTTGCCTGCAATTTCACAGCCTGTGCAGATATGAATTTCAGTATCACCATTTGAAATTATTTCTTGCTGCATCATCATTTCCGGAGTCAGCATTATTTTTGTACCTTTCCGGTCGCTGAATTGCAATTCCCATGATATTTCAATTTTTTTTGCCATAATATTATCTTTATTTTACAGTTGAGTTTTGCAATAATATAAGTTGAAAAATATTTAATACTATGTTTTTTATGCCAAAAAATATGGATTTTGTGCCAAAAAATGTTGACAAAACAATAATAAGGGGATATATTTTATTATTATGAAAGAGTTGAACTACAGTATTTATCTGCGGGATACGCCCAGAGTGCTGAATGGTAATTTTCAGCTTTGCCGTCTGCTGGATCTGCAGAGTTCCGGCGGTGAATGGCGGGGAGTGCGTCCCGATGAATTTGAAATAACCATACGGCTGGAATCAACGGATCTGACTGCGGAGGATGTACAGGACGGTATTCGGACTTCCATGCCATTTCCTCATGTTTATATCAAAAAGCCCGGAAGTCATTATAATTCCGGATTTTTTGCTCCCCGCAAGGCATTCGTGCTGATTTACCGTGGTGAGGATGCTCATAAATTTTATAAACTCGGTCTGAACAGTTCGCATCTGGCATGGCAGATCGTTGTTACTGATGAAATCAAAAATCTTATGAAACGTATCAAGGAGACTCTTGAGGTACTGCATCTGCATGGTGCAATGGATAAACTTGATGCATTGGCGGAGCAGCTGTTCCGTGAATTGATCATTCAGGGCATGGCAAACAGCGGAATTGATGTTGAGGAGTGCCGGATACGTCAGGCAGCATCATGGCTGACAGGGCATTATCTGGAAGAAATTGACCTGGATATGTTTTTTAAAAAATCTGGCTTTTCGAGACGCAGTTTTTACCGCCACTGGGAGAAAATCTTTCATGAATCGCCGAAAACGTTTCTCCGTAAATTGAGACTGCAGGAGGCTGAACGTCTGCTGGGGTATCATTCATACAGTATTGCAGATATTGCATTGCGTCTGCGTTTCAAAGACGTATCGCATTTTATACGTATTTTCCGTGAACGTACAGGAATGACACCGCTGCAGTACCGCCGGAGAATTTTTTCTGCCGGCAGCAGGACTGTGTAATGGCATCAGGATTGTTTTTGCCCGCCCCTTGAAAAATATCTTCCGGTAATAATGGGCAGAGAGCGTTTCTTTAAATTATTCAGCGGCGAATTTTTTGACCCAGTCGGGATTTTCCGGACCGAAATGTTTGAGCATTACAATCGGATCGCTGGAGGATTCATTGATAATGCGGACACCGCAGCAGGCGGCTTTTTCGGAGACAAAATATTCGTCATTGGTTAATTGATTGAAGCGGATGAGAGCGGGAGTTTCCAGTTTCAGATCGTTCAGAGTACCATGTCCCTGCATCATAATAAGTCCGTATGCCGCACTGTCACGGATGATGACATCTGCACCGGGAAGTATGGTTAGTTCTTTGGCGGAAACGGAACTTGATTTGTAGCAGATCCATTTGTCAATATAGCCTTTGGCTGTCATTTCATTTTCATCTTCAGCCATGACCGGACGCATGAAACGGTTTTTGCCGAATTCCGGATCAACGTTGAGTTCCCAGTCTATGACTTCGACCAGATAATCAAAATCGCCGATTTTGTCCTGCGGACAATCTTTCCAGAGCAGAGATTCGGGGACGATTTGATCGTCAACCAGACTCTGGTACATCGCATAAACATCACTGGCGAACTGCGGTTCATAGGTGCAGAGACTGCCGGGAGCATGAAGTACGCCGGGTGGGACATCCCATCCGGTACCGGGTTCCAGACGGTATGCCTTTGAGAGATTGGTTATTTTATTGTCGCCTTTGACGAAGTTTATGAGGCATTCTTTGACTTGTTCTTTAGTAGTTCCCGGTTCAAAGCCGAAGAATGTAAAGGGAAAATGTCCGCCGTGATTGTTGAGCTGCGGCGGGAAATAATAACATTCAGGTTTGCCGCGTTGTCCGACAAGTTTTGCGTGTTCTTCACGGTGGTGGACGTGGTGCGGCAGTGGACCGAGATTGTCGAAAAATTTTGAATAAACGGGCCAGCAGCGGTATTTATCCCAGAGCCTTTCGCCGATCAGTTCAGCTCCGAGTTCTGTAACTGCTTCTGTTAAAGGTATGAGCGTGCCGTTATCTGCAACGAGGTGGCTGATCCCTTCATTTTTGCCGGTCAGCGGTCCGTTGTCTGCGGGGGTGGTACATCCGAGCCAGCGCTCGTCAATGCCGCCTCTTTCGCCTCCGAGAGCATAATAATCGTCGGGATGAAGTTTGATGCGGCGGCCGGGGATGCAGAAACTGCGGGGGACCCATGCAGGTGCAAGGCGGAAAATGCCGTTGTTTTTTTCAAAGGTGCTGCGGATAAGTTTTTGATTGGACATGATAATCTCCTTGGCTATTATTGAAAAAGATAAAATTCTGCGTGTTCAATTTCACTGACAGTAAATGAAACGGTATTGTTTCGGCGGGAGAAAGATATTTCACTGCCATCGGCAATACGTATGATTTTGTGGAAATCGAATGGAACTTCCGCTTCAAAAAAGATATCTTTGAGTGGTACGACCGGCAAATCATTCTGCATATTGACAATGGCGAAAATATGTGAATTTCCGTCGTTTGATTTCAGCATGGTAAACTCTGCAGATGGATGCAGATTGCATTTTGCGGTCAGAACCTGCGGGAGAAATTCTGCAAAAAGTTTCATGCCGAATTGCTGTTGAGTGTACTGTCGCGGCAGCAGCAGGGCAGGGGCGATATAAATACATTTGCCTTTGCCGTAATTATTGACTGTCAAAGATGGAAAATCTGTCATTTCTCCCGGAGGATCGGAGTGGATGGAGGCGTATTTTTCTGAATCTCCTGCGGGGAAATCCGGCATGGCAAGATACATACGGACTTGTGTTGCCGGGTGTACTTTGCAGAGAGGAGCCGGATTGCGGGCGAGAATCTGTTCAGAGCCTGAGTAGGTTATTTTGTCGGAGTATTTGCCGGTGAAATCGACACCGAAAACATCAGTTAGCTGGAAGTTGCCGTTTGAATTGCCGTTGAAATCAAAAAGTGATGTTTCCCCGGTTGCAATCAGAGTGCCTCCGTTTGCAGTAAATTCACGCAGTGAATGACATTCATCGGGGGTAAGATAGCCGCAGTTGTTGATGATGATTGCTTTGTATTTATCAAGAGTATCGCCTTTTTTAACGATTTTGAATGGAATGTGCATACGGTTCAGGATTTCTGCTGTTCCGAGGGCTTCATCGAGTACGGCGTTCTGCCGCACCTGCATATTGTTGGCACATCCGCCGTCGAAATTGAAAAGGCTTCTGCCGTTTAGATTTTTGTCTGCACAGCATTCGATTGCAAAATACAGACCGACATCGGCATCGAGAGTGAATTTTTTTTGAGCAACGGCATTTTTGAACGGTTCAAGTTTAGAGTTGAGTTTTTGCAGACGTTCATAAAAATCACTGTTCAAAGTGCCGTCCGGATTTATCGCGTCAATAAAAAAATACGCTCCGCCGTTGGCAAGAGTAGTCAATGCACTCAAATAGAGTTCCTCATTGCTTTTGCTTGAAGTGTGATCGTTGAGGTTTACGCAGCGGGAGGTCATAAATTCATACGGAACTTTGGTGGTGAATGCGTCAAAAGTTTTGACTCCGAAACGCTGCTGCAGATTGCTGCCGTAAAAATCTCCCGATGCATAATCTGAAACTTCAGCAATTTTGGCACTCTGTCCCAGATACCAGCCGTGCAGGACGGGGGAAAACTGGTGGACGACGGTCATTTCAGGATCGTATTCTTTGACGACTGCAGTAAGTTCAGCGGCAAAATCTGCCATGGATTTTTCCCTGAAACGTTGAAATTCGACCCAGCCTGGATCGTTCCAGTTGATTTTTTCAGGCAGAACTTTGCCGAATTTTGCACGGCAGGCATCGCATACACAGATCGAGGGCCAGAAACTCATGTCAATAAAAATTCCTGCAATGTCATAGCGGATTATTTCCCGTATCTGCTCTTTGTAAAACTCTGCGGCATCACGCTGATTGGGGCAGGTGAAGTGGTATCTGCCGTCGTGAGTATTGCCGTAATTGTCAATAATGCTTGTATGCACCAGGCGTTTGGCACAGTCATTGTGATAAGTTGCAGTGTAGTAGGCGATGGGGACGATATTTTCCTTGCGTAAAAGGGTTATTGTTTCTCCGAAGATATCCCTGCCGTCGAGATTTGCGTGCATATGACCGACTTTGGTCGGATAATAGCAGTTGCCGTTGTGACAGCAGGCGTAGACCATGGAAGATTCAACGCCTGAGAGTTTGACCATACGGACGTATTCATCGGGAGAGAATTTTCGCATATAGGAATTTTTGATATCGCTGATATGGTTGTCGATCAGCAAACGGGAATAGCAATCAAATAACTTTTTCATTTTTTTGTAAAATACCTTATTCAGTTTGAAAATATTCAAAATATGTATATATTATAGTACAGTAAATAAAAAATGACAATAGCAATAAACAATCAAAAATAGCACAAAACAATCATTTATGATAAAAAAACTGAATATAACAACCGGTGCTTTCTGGCATGGCGCATGGCATGGCGGCATGATTGAGCCGAACAGAAAACTGTACGACTATGAACTGATTCTTTTTGCAGAGGGGAAATGCCGTGTGATAAGCGAGGAGCAGACATTTTTTTGCGACGGCGGAACTGTGCTTATAATTCCGCCCGGCCGTGAACATTGTACGACAGCAGACAGTGAATGTTACCGTTACTGCATACATTTTGACTGGTACGGTGACTGCCGTGCATATGAGGAAAAAAGAGAATTTTTTATTTATCCGGATGCCGGCAATAAGTTTGAAGCGGAGTATGCGGCAAAGGATTTGCCGGAGATGATTTTTCCTGCCTGTTTCAAGATAAGAGAAGATGAATTTGCAAGACTTGTTATTCTGTTCCGGCATTTTTTTGCCGTCCAGCCGGATACATTGGGCGGCAGACTTCAGCAAAAAGGTATATTTGAACAGATTTTGGGAACAGTTCTTGATTCAGCCGATGCGGAAAGTTACAAAAAACAGGGAAATCCGCTTTTTTTCAAAGGCAAACGCTTGCTTGATATGCATTTTGCAGATGCAGATATTGAAATCCGTCAGATTGCGGCGGAACTTGGGATAACTCCGAATCATTTCAACAAAATTTTCCGGAAATATCTTGGGACAACTCCCAGCCTTTATCTGCAGAACCGCCGCTTGCTGCAGGCTGAAATTCTGCTTGAAAATACAACAAAAAGCGTAAAAGAAATCGCTGCAGCCTGCGGGTTTGCTGATGCAAATTATTTCATCCGCTGTTTCCGGAAAAAGAATAATATAACTCCTGCACGATTCCGTTGAGTATGATTACAATTGCAATATTGTTATATATTGTATATTTTTTGTTTTTTATCCTCTTGAAAAAAATAATTATTTGTGTATATTAAATGTATTAATATGTCGGAGGTAATTTATGAATGATAGAGAATTTAAGATTTATCGCAACAGAGCTGAACAATTCAGAAATATGTTGAGAAATAATTATATTTCAGATATAAAGCCATTGAATGCGGTTTGCTATTACAGTAAAGAACCGGTTGCTTTTGCAGACAGATTGAGTCTGGAAGGCAGGAAAATATCAGAGGAGGAATGTTTCGGAGAGTTGTGGAGCAATGCGTATTTTCATTTGACCTGTGAAGTGCCTGCTGCGTGGCAGAATTCTAAAATTGCTGTAAGACTGAATCTCGGCGGTGAAATTATGATTTTTGATGAATCCGGAGTTCCGTGTTACAATCTTACCAATACTTCATTGTTTGACCCTTTTTATACAAAAGAATTTTATTGTCTGCATGACGGAGATATAAAAAACGGCAGTATTGATCTCTGGTGCGAGGCAACTGCAAGCGGTCTTTTCGGCGAAAATGAAAGTAATTTGAACGGACTTTGCAAGACAATGTGTGCCGGTATCTGGGATGAGGATGTTTTTGCTCTGGCGTGTGATGTTGAAGTGCTTTTTTTTATTTTGGCATCTTTTGAAAAACAATGTGCCAGAGCGGTTCAGACGGTCAAGGCTCTTGACCGTGCGATAACAGTTTATGCTGATGACAGAAGAAATGCAGCTGCTGCACGCAGAGAACTTGCCGGAGTATTGGCTTTGCGGGCAAATGATTCTGAATTGACTGCCGTTGCTGTCGGTCATGCACATATTGATGTCGGCTGGTTCTGGCGTGTGCGGGAATCAATCCGCAAAGCGGCAAGAACATTTGCAGGCCAACTTGCAAATATGGATAAATATTCAGATTATGTCTTTGGTGTATCGCAGCCGCAGCTTTATATGTTTATCAAAGAGTATTATCCTGAACTTTTTGAACGTATCAAACAGCGTGTCCGGGAGGGAAGATGGGAACTTCAGGGGGGAATGTGGGTCGAACCTGACTGCAATATAATTTCCGGTGAGTCTATGACAAGACAGTTTCTGCATGGTAAAAATTTTTTTATGGACGAGTTTGGAGTTGAGGTGAAAAATCTCTGGCTGCCTGATGTTTTCGGATATTCGGCTTCAATGCCGCAGATAATTCGCAAGTCAGGATGCGATTATTTTCTGACCCAGAAGATTTCGTGGAGTCAATTCAACAAGTTTCCTCATCATACTTTCTACTGGCAGGGAATTGACGGAACGCAGGTGCTGACACATTTCCCGCCTGAAGATACATATAATTCAGCTCTTATGCCGGAACGGTTGATATATGCCAGAGATAATTTTTCGGAAAATTATAAACTTGACAGTTTTATGACATTGTACGGTATCGGAGACGGCGGTGGCGGTCCAGCGGAAAGACATATTGAAAACGGTTTACGATGCCGTAATTTTGAAGGTGTTCCGAAAGTTCAATTCGGTCGTGCCGATAAGTTTTTTGAACAGTTGAAAAGCAAAAGGTCCGATCTTGCAAAATGGGTCGGCGAACTCTATCTGGAACTTCATCGCGGGACATTGACAACTCAGGCTCGCAATAAAAGGAATAATCGCAAAGCAGAACAGATGCTGGCTGCGCTTGAGTTTATTTATTCCTCTCTGCCGCTTGAAAAATATCCGTCTGAAATTCTTGATAAATTATGGAAAAATCTTCTCTGCAATCAATTTCACGATATTCTGCCGGGCTCATCCATCAATGGAGTGTATAAAGATACTGACCGTGAATATGATGAACTTTTTCAACAATGCCGTATGCTGATTGAAAATGTATCACTTCCGATGGAAAACTGCTGTACTCTTGTCAATACTCTCGGTTATTTGTATGATATTCCGTTTGAACTTCCTGAACATTGGGGCTGTAATTGTGCCGCAGATGAAAATGGTAATATTCTGCCGTCCCAAATGGAAAATGGAAAGATTGTCATTTATGCGGAAATTAATGCCGCAAGTTCTGCAAAAATATATAAAACTGCCGGTATGGTTGAATGTGCCGACTGCAATACAGAAGACCTTGTGCTTGAGAATGAATTTATCCGGTATGAATTTGATCGTAACGGAATCCTTTTGAGTGCATTGGATAAAGAATCCGGTATGGAGTTTATGCGTAATCAATGCGGTAACCAGCTGAAACTTTTTGTTGATGTGCCGAATGGCTGGGATGCTTGGGATATTGATTTTACTTATATGGATGGAACTCCGCAAACTGCGGTCGGAACGTATGCACGCAAAGTGGTTTCCGGTAATCTCCGTCAGATACTTGAATTTGAACTTGAAATTGGGAATTCAAAAATTTATCAGCGGGTGATATTGAACTTCAATTCCCGCCGTCTTGATTTTGAGACAAAGGTTGACTGGCAGGAAAATAAAAAAATGCTGCGAGTTGTTTTTGACACAGCGGTCAATGCGTCTGAAGCAGAATGTGAAATACAATACGGTTATCTGAAGCGTCCGGTTCATACCAATACTTCGTGGGATTTTGCCCGTTTTGAGGTTGCGGCTCAGCGTTATGTTGATATTTCGGATGTCAATGGCGGTGCGGCATTGCTGAATGACTGTAAATATGGTTATCATTTGAGCAGCAGTGCATTGGATTTGAATTTACTGCGGGCAACGACTTATCCGGATCCGGAAGCGGACAGGGGAGTTCACTTTTTTGTTTACAGTTTTCTGCCGCATGGAGCGGATATTCAGTCCGCTGAAATTGCCAAAGCCGGAGCTTTGCTCAATCGTAAACTTACAGTAATTGACGGTGGTTCTGAAATAGTTCCGCCATTACGGATAATTGAAAATACAGGAGTTGCACTGGAAGCTGTCAAAAAAGCGGAAAAGAGTAATGAAATTATTGTTCGTATGGCTGAAAATAACGGTAAAAATTCGTATGCAGTCTTGCAAGTGGATGCAAACAGTGTATATTATACCAATCTTATTGAGTGGGAAAAAGGAGAGGAAATTCCGATTGTTGAAGGAATGATAAAACTTGAATTTTCTCCGTTTGAAATAAAAACGATAAAATTGAAACAGTAAAAGGTATGATACATGGGGGGAAATTATCAATTTCAGTATGCGGCACCGGAAAAATGCGGCGTTGAATCTGCAGCGATCGGTGAATTTGTAAAACGTTTGCAGAAAATGGATGCAATTCACAGTTTTATGCTGTTGCGGAATGACAAAATCATTGCTCAAACATGGTGGAAGCCTTTCAAAAAAGAGTATAAACACGAACTTTTTTCATGCAGTAAAAGTTTTGTTTCGGCTGCTTTCGGAATTGCTGCCGGCGAAAATCTGGTCAGTCCGGATGATAAACTTGTAAGTTTTTTCCCTGAAAAAATTTCAGAAAAAGTTTCTGAACGGATGAAAAAAGTTACAATGAAAAATCTGCTTACGATGGCTTCCGGTCATGCTGAATGCCCGCTTGCTTCGGGAATCATTACCAAATCAAATGACCTTGTAAAAGCATTTCTTGAAACGGAACTTGCTTATGAACCCGGCAGTAAATTTGTATATAACTCTGCTGCAACATACATTATTTCAGCAGTTCTGAAAAAAGTTACCGGCAGAAATGTCCGCGAATATCTGGATGAAAAACTTTTCCGTTATATCGGAATCAGACCCGCTCAATGGGATTGCTGTCCATGCGGAATAAATATAGGCGGCTGGGGCTTCTGGGCAACAAGTGAGGATATGCTCCGTTTCGGACGTCTGCTGCTGCACAAAGGCAGTTGGAACGGTCAGCAGCTGGTTCCGCTTGATTATATGGAACAGGCGACTTCATTTCAAATAGATAATTCTATGAATGATGCACCGGACTGGAAACTTGGTTACGGGTATCAGATATGGCAGACATCGCATAACAGTTACCGCTGTGACGGTGCCTGCGGTCAGTATATATTGATGATGCCGGAAAAAGAACTGGTTATGGTTATTACTGCAGGAGTGCCTAATATGCAGCAGGTTTTGACTGCTTTCTGGGAGACTGTATATCCTGCACTGCATGATGAATCTCTGCCGGAAAATCCGGCTGCTCAAAAAGAACTTGCTGAAATATTGGACAGCTGCGAACATCCGCCGATTGCATCGGAACTCCGTTTTACCGCAAAAAATGCGGGATATATCATTGAAGAAAATTCTTTCGGCTTGAAAAAAGTGAATCTTTTATTTGATGATGAAGGCTGTATGCTGGAATTTTTATGGGCTGACGGCACTGCAGAGAAATTGCGTGCGGATTACGGCAGACATACTCAAAATAATCTCTTTTTGAAGGAAAATGAAAGTCGTATTCTTGAAGCAAGTGCGGCTTGGATTTCTGAAAATGAACTCAATATTAAGGTGTATGCAGTAGAGACACCTTATCAGGATATTTATAGTTTGATTTTTGACAATGCCGGAATCAGAATAGAACGCAAGAGTAATTTTGGTTTTCTGCATCCTGAATTTCCTGTTTTCCACGGTTTGGAGTATATGAATAAATGAATTTGAAAAATGTATTCCTTTTGATTTTTGCAACTGTATTTTTCTGGGGGTGTAATATGTTCAGAACTGTTGAATTTGAAACTGCTGACGGCATTGCAGTTGAGAAAATTGACGCTGTTGCTGAATTCAGTGATGACGGCAAAAAAGTATTGTTGAAAAATGAACAGAATACTCTGGAAATGACCGTAAACCGCCGTATTGTCAAACTTAACGGTATCAAAGTATGGCTAACTTTGCCGTTGAAAGCGGATGTTAACGGTGATTGGCGTATCAGCAGAGTTGATTTCGATAAAATAATAACTCCGCTTTTTCTCAATAAATTTCAACTGTCACGGGATGTGAAAAAAATCGTTGTCGATGCCGGACATGGCGGGGATGATGCAGGTGCTGTCGGAAAAAAATATAATGAAAAAGATTTGAATCTCGCTTTGGCTTTCAAAATAAAATCCGCTCTTGAAGCAAAAGGTTTTGAGGTCATTCTCAGCAGAGACAGAGATATTTTTCTGACTTTGGATAAACGCAGTGAATTTGCTGCAGAAAAACAGGCGGATATTTTTCTTTGCATTCATCATAATGCCGCAAGAGGCGTTCCTGCCGCTCACGGAATAGAAACATATTCCCTGACTTTCGGCGGCTGTGCCGGAACTCATGACAGCGGCAGAAATGCGACGGCCAAACATGAGCGGGCAGGCAATAAATTTGATACAGAAAATATTCTTTTGAATTACCTTGTTCAGTCTGAAGTTATCGGAGCAACGGGAGCATTTGACCGCGGAGTGAAGTTTGCCCGCTACAAAGTTCTGGTTCAGGCTCCGTGCCCGGCGATCCTTTTTGAAGGCGGTTTTGTCAGCAATACGAAAGAGGAAGAAATGATAAATTCAGCGGAACATCAGACAAAAGCAGCCTCTGCAATAGCAGAAGCAGTGGCAAAATTTGCCCGTCTGACCGCTCCGCAAAAATGAAAAATTATCAATCATGATGGTCGTGCAGATCGTGATGATTGACGGTTGAGTTTTTGGTCTCGTCAAATTTTCTGGCTTCGGCATGGCCGTCGGCATAGAGATAATTTGAACGGTCGCCGTGGCGTTTTTTCTCAATCATATTTTCCCAGCCGTCTTCGTGGGTGCAGTAACACTGGTGAGTGAGGGCGTCTCCTGTATCGGCACGTTCACTCAAAATGATACGCTGTGACGGATTTTTGATACTGCTCATACGGACGCCTTCGGTAAAGCCTTCATTGATGATGTAACTTTGAAGTTTTGCATCTTTATCGTATTTGTTGTCTGCACCGCAGCGGAGAAATTCCTCTTTGAAATTGTACGGTTCAAGCAGAGTGTACCATGTATCGTGGCTGTGTTCGCTGTCATCATGATCATGCTCATGCAGTTTCGGGAAAAAGTCGTCATTATCCGAGCAGTAAAACTGAAATCCCAATCCTGCCTGTTTGAGATTGTTTATACATTGAATCGACCTTGCACGGTCGCGTGCTTTGTTGAGAGCGGGGAGCAGCATACCTGCAAGAATTGCAATAATGGCGATGACTACGAGAAGTTCAATAAGGGTGAAATGGTGTTTTTTCATAATGTGTTCCTTTGGTTTGCGTTTATAATTTTGATACAGTTCCTCCGTGATTTGAGGAGTTTGGATAAAATTATACCGCAGGAGGAGCGCGGGAGGAGTTATGAAAAATCTGGATCGAATCAGCTGAAATCGCTTCAAATGATTCAATTTGCTGTTTTGTGGCAGTTAAACTGAAAAAGTTTTCAGAAAGTTCAAACTCATTATTCTGCTGATTATATTCACAGACAGAACAGTGGTCATTGCCTGCAAACGGCAGATGTCTTGCTTCGAGATGTGATGTTCTGCTGTTGTCATGCTGAGCGGTACAGAAAACTTCGGGGCAGATTTGAATGTGGAGCATGGTATGCAGAAAACTGCTTAAATTCAAAAGCAGTATCAGCATTAACAAAGCGCATGAAAAATTTTTTGCTTTTTTATACATTTTCACCTCAAATCTGTTTTATTTTAGCACATTATTTTTATTTGTCAAACGAAAAATGAAAAATCCTCTTTAAAACTTGCAATAATTTTTGCAGAGTGCTATATTTAGAGAATGCTATAAGGAGCTGACAAAATAAAGAGAGAGAAAAACGGAAACAAACGGGAAAAAACGGATGCTGTGAAAATTTTGCGTCCGTCTGACGGGTATAAAGATTTGAAAGTTTATAAACTTGCAACTCTTATTCAGGATGTTACTGTCAGATTTGTGGAACTGTATATCCCTGCCAATTCAAGAACTTGTGACCAGATGGTACAGGCAGCACGCAGCGGCAAACAGAATATTGTTGAAGGTTCAATAGATGGGGCAACATCTGCTAAACTTGAAATAAATCTTTATAATGTCGCACGCGGTTCTCTTGAAGAATTGAAAACTGATTATGTCGATTTTTTACGGCAAAACGGAGTGCAGGTGTGGAGTGATGATAATTTTTTTGCTCAAAATTTCAAACAAATGCGTGTTTTATCCAATCGACAGTTCAAAGAATTTGTTGAATGGGCAGAACAACAGCCGAATCCCGTTAGTTCCTGTTCGTTACCGTTTAAATCCGTTATCGTTGCCAACGCTGCAATCCTGCTTATAAATGTTGCCTCATTCTGGTTGAAAAAACTTATAATCAAAAAACTGGAAGATTTCGAATCCAACGGAGGTTTCACTGAACGGATGTATCATATACGGCTGAACTGCAGAAATAACGGCAAAGAATTATAAAAAATCTCTTTTTCTTGGCATTTTCAGTTGATATTTCCAATTTTTGATATACATTTAGTTGAGAGTAAAAGTATATAAGAGTTTTTTGAAAGAGATGAGGGGGTTTGGGGAAGAGAAAAAGAACCATAAGAAAAGGCGGGTGGAACGCCAAAAGGTTTTTTTCTCTTCCCCAAAAACAATATGAATAAACAAAAAGTAATCGTAGCGATGTCGGGCGGAGTTGATTCTTCCGTTGCGGCGGCTTTTGCCCAAAAATCGGGATATGAGGTGCTGGGCGTTACTTTGAATTTGAAACATCCTGACGAGAATTTTTCGAAGGCACAGCAGTGTGCGGGCAAGAGCGACAGACTTGCGGTTGAGGATGTGTGCAGAAAACTTGAAATCGAGCATTTTTATATTGACGCATATTGTGATTTTGAGAAAAATGTTCTGCGGCCGTGTGCGTTGACTTATCTTGAGGGGAGAACGCCGAATCCGTGCTGTTTGTGCAATCATTATATCAAATTCGGCAAACTTCTGGAATTTGCCAAACTTCACGGTGCGGAAAAAATTATGACCGGACATTACGCCAAAACTTGTGTGATCGACGGACAGACACGGCTTTTGCGGGGGGACGACCCCAAAAAGGACCAGACTTATTTTCTTTATGCTTTGAGCCGTGAAGAGTTGAATTACCTTGAGTTTCCCGTAGGCAAAATGTGCAAGGAAGAGGTGCGTAAATCTGCCGTAGAAATCGGTTTGAGTGTTGCAAACCGCCCCGACAGTCAGGACAGTTGTTTTCAGGTAGAGGGGGAATGTTTCGGGGAAACTTTGAGACGTTTGTTTGATTATCCCGCACGCAAGGGCAGATTCATGTACAAAGGCAAAAAAGTCGGTTTGCATAACGGAATACACCAATTTACAATCGGTCAGCGGAAAGGTTTGAATGTTGCACTCGGAGTGCCGGGATTTATAAAAAGTATCAATCCAAAAAGCGGCGATATTGAACTTACGACCAATCCTGATGATTTGCTGTGCAGTCGTTTTGAGGTGGATAAACTCAATTTTCATTGTGAAATGCCGGATGAATTTACCGCTATGGTGCAGATACGATACCGTTCAAAACCGGTTTCGGCAAAAGTCCGTAAAATCGCCGATGACCGTCTGGAGGTCATTCCCGATACGCCGCAGAGAGCCGTTACCTGCGGGCAGGCGGCAGTTTTCTATGACGGAGATTTACTGCTTGGGGGAGGGACGATAGATGCTGCTTAAAGTTCTGGTTATCGGCAAACTCAAGGATAAACATTTTCAGTCACGGGTGGAGGAGTATTCAAAGTGGCTGACGCAAAATAACAAAATTGAAATCCTTGAACTTCCTGATTCAACGAAAGAAAAGGAAAATGAACTCCTTTTGAAACATATTGAAAAAGAAAATCACGCTTATATCGTTGCTTTGTCTGAGGACGGCAAAGAGTTGACTTCACGTGAACTTGCTTCAAAACTTGGGGCAATTCAGCAGAAAATCGTCTTTATTATCGGCGGTCCTTACGGCCTGACAAATGAAGTTAAACAGCGGGCGGATTTTCTCTGGAGTTTGTCAAAACTTACATTTACACATGAATTTGCCCGTCTGATACTGCTGGAACAGCTTTTCCGTGCCTCAAATATCCAGATGGGCGGCTCATACCATAACGACTGAAGGAGATGAAAATGAAAAAAAAATTGTTGCCGTTATTACTTGTTTTACTATTTGCGGGGTGTGCTTCCAGTGAACGTATGATGCGGTTGTCACCGGCAAGTGCAAGGTCGTACAGTGCACCGGATGCGAAGCGTTTGAAGGGTGTAAGTTACCGTAATATGGAACGTCCGGAAGTAAAAAACAAGACATTTGCGGAGGAAAATGTTATAAATGTATGGCCGTTTTTTCTGAAAAATGATTATTTCCATTCAATTCTGTGGCCGTTTATCGATTATGACCAGTACGGCGTTGCGGTTCGTCCTTTCTATAATAAAGAGGGTGACGAACATTCGATTCTGTTTCCGCTGGCGGGATGGAACACTGCTGACAAAAGCGGCTGGGTTTTCAATACCTTCTGGAGCAAGGATACATTTACAGTATTTCCATTCTATCATCATAAACCTGATTATCTGTATGTTTTTCCGGTCAGACGTGAAACTTACAAAAACGGCAAAGTTAAAACGTTAAATGTCTTTCCGCTTTCTTTTTACGGAAGTACCGGAAAAAAATCTGATAATTATTACTATATACTGCTGCCATTCGGCGGCTGGCGGAAGGAAGGCAATGAGTCTTGCGGAATGATATTGAATACCTATTGGGGGGATGATTATGCGGGATCATTTCCGTTTTTCCATAAGTCAACAGATGCATGGATGGCATTGCTGGCGTACAAAAATGACAAGCGTTACGGATTTTTCCCGCTTTTCGCACAGAATATAAAAAATGACGGCGGCTACTTTTTCCCGTTGTATATGTACTCAAAAAGCGATACAATGTCCTTTGTAAATGTTCTTTTGTTTTTCAATCATCTCCGGAAATCGAATAATGCAATGCTGAATGAAATTTCATCGGCAAATAATCTCTGTCTGCTGTTTTATTACGGTTCAGGAAAAAAGTTCCATTTGACCAGGGGCAGTGTAAATTCAGTATTGTGGAACCATCTTGATTCGCAGTGTCAGGGATTGAAAAAAGCATTTGAAAACTCCGATATGCAGAGCATAATCGATTATAAAAAAATGATTGCCAACAGCCTGAAATCAATGAAAATCGACGGTGATTTCGCAGTCCCTGCCAATGAAAAAGAGTTGAAAATTTTCTGTTCGGCACTGCAGAAACGTTTCGGTATCGTCGATGAAAAGAAAAGTTTTGCAGTCTTTCCGCTTTATGCAGCCGAAAAAGATATGAATACTGACAAAACTTCGCTTCTTTTGGGACTCCTGCACAGCAGTCAGAATTACCGCAGGCATGACCAGAGAATGCCGGTTGCCGGAGGCAAGCTTTCCAACAACGCACAGCTTGTTGAAAAAGATTCTTCAAGTACATTGGTCCTTGCTTCAAAATCGGAAGAACTTAAACGCAATTTCAAAGCCGGTATGACTTGGAATGAACAATGGGCGTGGTATTATCTCGAATGGAAACTTGAAAATCTGGCAAAATCGCTTGAGCGTGACGAAGCAATGTCAGGTGCTAAACTCTATAAATCTGAAACTCCTGAATTGCTGAAAACTGTAAATTCAACTGCCGCAACCATCGGTTTGACTCTTCCCGAACTCAAAACTGCCGCACAATGTTATATCTACTGCAAGGAACTTCAGGGAATGGCTCTGGAATATTTCAAAACTGAAAATGTTTCGCTTTTTCCCCTGTTTGAATACGAAAAAGGCGATTACAGTAATCGTTTTGAGATTTTTCCGCTCTTTTTTGCCGACAATGAACGTTACTCAAAATACCGCACCAGAGACCGTTTGAATATTCTGCTCCTCTGCCACAATCAGGCGGTCCGTGACCGTGTGCCGCAGGGAAAACTCGCTGCCGTTATACATGAATTGGATAATTTTGAAGTATTTATTCACAGAGGCAAGGGGAAACACAATTTGCAAAAAGCAATGCAGGAGGCAAATCTTGCGTTGGCTATGCCGGAAAATTACCGCGAATGCCGCGAACTCCGTGAAAAAATTTACGCCATGAGCCCCGAAAATACTGAACGTATTTCCGCATTTTTCCCGCTTTACTTCTATAGTGGAAATGACGTCCTCGATGATTCTTATTTGAATATCCTCGGCATTTTCTATAACGGCGGTCATAAAAAACAGGATTCATGGTTTAATGTCCTCGGTTTTGTCGCCAGAGGTTTTGAGGAAAAAGATGAAGAAGAATTCCGTATCCTTGAATTTCTCTACCGCAGCCGCAGACGCAAAGATGAAAAAGATTATCTTGTCTTCCCGTTCTTCTACTACCGTGAGTCCCCGACCTCATCGCAGTTCTCTTTCCTGCATCGCATAGTTAATATCGAAAAATCATCAACCGGAACCAAAGGTCATATATTTTATATCCCTTTCGGTGATTGATTTTTTTCGGGGGACTGACTGCGTCCCCCGAACCCCCGCAGCCGGGTACGACCCGGAGCGATGTGACGCTGGCGCGTGAGTGTCAGCGGCTGGGTGCGTCAGGCTGTTTTTCGGCGGAATGTTCGTTTCGTCCTCCCCC
>JAFVUZ010000107.1 GCA_017502435.1 Lentisphaeria bacterium | reverse complement strand
GGCAGACTCTCTGGAACGCCACGGATTATTTATCAACCAGTTTGTCGCCACCGGAGTATTGGAAATACTCTGGCAGCTCTTCCGGTACGGCGGTCTGGACTATTCCGAACTTTATTTCAATCTCAAAACCGGCAGAATGATGCCGAAAATGATTACTGAACAAGTTTCGACTTTAGACAAAAATTCCTCTTAATCATACTGAATTATATGGCTAAGAGGGTAAAATGGTGTAAAAAACAGCAAAAAATGCTCCTTAACCATACTGAACAGTATGATTAAGGCATTTTTCCTGGAAAGAGATTTTTAATATATGGGGGAGTTTAATTTATAGTAAAATCACCCATATAATGAAATGCCGCTTTATTTTACCGATACTGGCAACAGAACAATTACTGCTCCAATTGGAAATGAGTATTGAATACCCGCAAATAATTTTCCGGAGTGTCGGCAATGGCTCCCAATGATTGGCGTATTGCCTGCCATTGAGCATCATTTGCCGGAAAAGAATTGATGAATCTTTGCAAATTGACTTTTATTATTTCCGGAACTTCTGCTGTTTGCCCCGGAATAACCGTTGTCAACAGCCTGAATACATCATTGCGGTGCTTGGTTATTTCCTCGCTGCGTACAGATTTGGGATCCTTATCTCTTTGTTCTCTCAAATTCAGGTAAGCAGCCGATTTGAAAACAATCAATGCATCTGTATCCAGACACGGCAATCCCTGCTGCATAACCCGGTGTGCCTGAGCATAATTATAGTATTCCGTTCCAAGAATGATCGCCGACATACTTTTAACATAAGAATCTTCCGCAAGCGGAGTATATTTCATATCCGGATATTCCGGAAAAAGAGTTCTTGACAACAATTCTATTTGGGGAGGGAAATCACTGGCTCCAGATGTAAGGAAACGATAGAAGTGCCGGTTCTCATCCTTTGAAATATAGCAACTGTAGTTCCCCGCAGTAATAAAACGATGAAACTGTTCTGCAAAATCCCGATCAACCTTTTCTAAAAGAACCAGAATATCAATATCTTTGGTCGCCCGGAAACCGATTGTTCCCGTTAAAGTCAGTTCACAGGCAGCACCGCCAATCAAAGTAAAATAATCTGTAAAATCAGCAAAGTGTTCCCTGAATAAATCTATGCCTCTTACCATATATCCTCCATCATATTGTTTAATTCACTTTTGACTCTGGGATCAGGATCATCTTTTAATGCCAGATAAAGGGAAAGTTTATCTACCATTCCTGTATTGCCGATCAATGGACGATATTTCCAAAGTTCCAGAAAATCACCTTCATATTCAAGCACTTCAATGCTTTTTATATCAACATCTTTGTAGTACACTGCACGGGTTTCAAATAAATCATCATTCAAATTGGCATATCCGGATAATGCAGACATGCCGGCAAGCGGCAAACCAGCCGGCAGATTTTTTCCTCTGATTTTTTTCCATACCGGATTTATCAATCTGTTTTGGGCTTTTTCCCATAAAGCCTTACAGTCTGTATCAAACAGCAAATATTTATTCCGCTTGCAAGCCCCGATTTCAGAAAGACCAAAGTATTGGAGTTCTTTGGCTGTTCTGGATACATAAACCTTATTCAGATCAAATTTGTTAATTATATCCTGAAAATATAATTTACCATCGACGATATGCTCCTGGAGATAGTACAAAAATATCATTTGAGTCATCGGAGAGAAAAACTCGCGCTTTTTTGCATCAGTTGCATCAAACTTGTCTTCCCTGAATGACACAACCGTTCCGGGCAAGAAGCACTGTTTCCCCGGGATAACAAATCCGATACCTTTGCCGGAAAGATTTCTGCATAACTCTTTTGACCCATCGTGAAAAACAAAAATCACCGGCAATTTTGAAACCGATTCAATCATATTTTTCTGGATAGATATCTGTTCAGGCGTTGGCAGTTCATTATTTTTAGCAATACAAAGAGCATACTGCTGCTCCAGAATTGAAACAATGTTGAAAATGTAAGGGGCACTGACAAAAAGTGGCAGTTGTTCCACCCAATTTGCCTCACCTATATTTTTGACAACAATATTCAACGTATTCAAATACTGCCGCAAGTCCTTAAAAAATTGTTCCATAATGCCTCTCTGTCAATGTAACTATCCATAAGTTACATCGTCAATGTAACTTTTTCAAGTCAATGTAACTATCTTTTTAGAACTTTTTTTGAAACTTTTTTTGAAAATGACTTGCCGCAGATGTTTCAGAAGACATCCAACCATAAAAAATTTGGGCATAATCTCTTACCCCGGCGTCAATGCCATTTGGGTGTTTTAGATTCAATATCAAATAGATACTAAACAAGATATTTTTTGATTTTTATAGAAAAATAGGGGTATTTTTCTAAAAAAAACAGTTTAATAAAGCAGAAATCTATAATAAAGTACGCTGTTTTATTATAAATAATTGCTTTATTATCCATATAAATCAATAAGATATATTTTTTGTCGGCACGGCGGTCAAGTGACCGTGCCGACTTTCAGGAACAAAAATTGTTCCGGTCAGGTGCGGGGTAATTCCAACAAGGAGAAACAAGATGCCGATCAAAACCGATGATCCTGCCGCACTGGAAAAACTGGATGCAAAACTCAATGCCTGTATCAAACTGCAGG
>JAFVUZ010000106.1 GCA_017502435.1 Lentisphaeria bacterium | reverse complement strand
TTTACAGTAAAATATATTTTAAATTATTTGTAATAAACAAATTGTAATTGCTTTTATTGGGATAATAAAAGCAATTACGGTAAAAGTTTTTGGAAAATGGGGTGTGGGGAAAAGAACCTTTTTTCAAAAAGGTTTTTTCCCCACAAAACAGTTTTGCAACAGTCCTTTTTTTTATAACGCTTCCGGGAGATAGGGAACAGAGCGTTTTTATAAAAATTTGTTTGACATATGGTAATGGATTTACCGATGTTTGCACATCAGATGGGCTTTGTTGGTCAGAATGCCCATGGCACCCATTTTTTTCAGGATTGCGATTTCTGCAGGGTCATCGGAATAATAAACATTGCTGCGGAGACCGATGTCAGCCATAAGTTTCAAAGTATCCTCTGTGATATATTCTTTGACCGGCTGAATGAATCGGCAGTTGTATTTTTCACGGCAGATGCGGATATTTTCGGGATAAGTACGTTCAATCCAGCCGATAGTGGTACAAAGTTCAATATCAGGATCTATGGCTTTGACAGCTTCAATGGATTCCGGATAAATCGTGAAATAACCGCGGTCATACATATCAT
The DNA here is from genome assembly GCA_017502435.1 of Lentisphaeria bacterium. GTDB lineage: Bacteria > Verrucomicrobiota > Lentisphaeria > Victivallales > Victivallaceae > RGIG5270. The sequence goes on along the minus strand of JAFVUZ010000106.1, from coordinate 14,199 downwards.
ATTTTTTGTAAAGGCGGCAGATTTCTCTGAGAACTTTTTCGGATTTTGCATAAACCTGAATATTCATCGGGATTTTGTCATGAAATTCAGCGAGAATTTCTTCGAAAGTCGGGATTTCCATTTTTTCACAGGCGGGAGCTTCACGTTCATAACGCTGGAGGAAATATGAGAAATTGAGTTTTTTCAATTCAGCCAGAGTGTATGATTCAGGTTCGCCATGACCGTGAGAAGTGCGGTCGATGGTTGTATCATGGAGCAGAACCGGGATGCCGTCGGCGGTTCCCCGGAGGTCAAATTCAATCATATCCGCACCGGCTTCGTATGCTTTCTGCATGGAAAGGAGGGTGTTTTCAGGAAATTCAAAGGATGCTCCACGATGAGCGGTAATCATAAAGCGTTCCTTATCATTATAAAGTTCTGTAAGTGTTTTTCCCATTTTTCATTTATTCCTTTTCATTCAGATAATTGATTTTTTTGATATTTTTGTGCAGAATTGTGTAGCGGATGCCGTTGTATGGTTCAACGAATACGCCCTGATTGTTTTTACTTAAGATAATAACAGCTTCAGTAGAATCGTCAGTGTAGATGATTTCGGCGTTGGGAATCCAGAGCGACATAGGTTCCGGACGGGTGACTTCGCCTGCAACGATTTTGATTTTGCGGCTTTTGCTTGCGGGTCTGGCACGGCTGTGTGCGTAGCGGATGACGTGTTCGCCGGGAGTGAGATTTTTAATAGACATTACTTTTGAAATTTTTTCACTGTCGGCTTTTTGGGTAACGCCGTATTTTATATCATCAACATAAACGGTTACGCCGGGAGGATTGATAACGAGTTCGAGGTCGCCGAGGCTGCGTTTCAAATTGAAATGAATCGGTTCACGTCTGCCGGGAGAAGTTTTGCGGTGAATGCCTTGAGATGCATATCCATTGAGAGAGACTTTTATACGGTGTGTCAGATTTGATTGAACATCCGGCAGCTGCAGCGGGGTTACACCCATATATTTGCCGTTGAAAACAACACGTGCCTTTGAGGGGGTTGAAGTGATGTAAAATGAACCGGGCAGCAGGTTAAGTTCGCGGTGCAGAGAATTGCGTTTGTTTTTCAAAATGTTCACAGTTGCAGTTACCGGAGTATAATTGCTGCGGCGGAGAGTGAAAGTCTGTTTGCCGTCGGGAAATTCACCCGTAAACGGAGTAGTTCCGATATTTTTGCCATTATGATAAATTTGAGCACCTTTGGGATTTGAGGTAATATGGATGCTGCCGATATTGCTGATGAGAGTTGTTTTGATTTTCTGCGGACGTTCAGAGTTGACGCTGAATTTGACATCTTTGGCTGAATGTCCGGTTTTTTCCAGTCTGACGGTGTAACTGCCGTAAGCAAGATCGGAAAGAACGAGCGGAGTTTCTCCAATGCGGTTTCCGTCACGGATTACGGCAGCCTGCCCGGGGACGCTTTCCAGCAATACAGAAGAACTTGCGGGCTCAAGTTTGAAAGTTGAGGGCTTGTTCTGACCTTTTTTGACAGTAAAATATGCGAATCTCGGTTTATATCCATCTTTGACAAGTCTGACCGTGTATGAATTGGGTGCGGCGGTCAGGATATACGGGGTTGTACCGATTTCTTTGCCGTTGTAAAAAATTTTGGCTCCGGATGGTTCAGTAATGATTTTTTTCTTTGCAGCGGATACAGCGGCAATCTTTTTTTTCTCTTTTTTGCATCCGCAGCAGAATCCGGTGACAATAACTGCTGCGGCGAGGAATACATTTGTATATTTGAAAAGTTTCATAACCTGCTTCACTTTCTTGTTTTCATTCTGCGGCGGAGCATATCAAGTTTGATCAACCGCTGTTTATTGACTTGATATTCTTTTGAATTTTCATCGTATAGAGACTGCAGTACCTGGAGGGCATTTTTTGCACCTTCCCAATCATTTTTGTTGAGCATTGTGGTGTATTGAGAGCGGTACTGAGTTATCCAGTTTTTGCGTAGATTTTGAGCACGTTTGAGTTTTTCAACAGCCTGGCGGCGTATTTCAGGTTCCGGCGAAATGCCGGACAGATATTCGATAGTGATGTTGAAAGCATCTATTGCTTCTTTCAAATATCCGAGGTTGGTTTCATAATTTGCAAGTCTGTCGCTTGCGAATCTGAAATTGCTTTCAGCTTGAGTTTTCAGCTCTTCGGGAGAGATTGAAATCGTTGCAAGGTTGCAGTTTTCAGCAAAGAGGGTGAGGGCATCCTCTATATCCATGAAGTCTCTCGGTGTCGGACGGTTTTTGAGCGTTATGGTATTTGATTGTTTGCCGTAATAGACTTCAAGCTGTTTGAATTCGAGTTCATTGCTGCTGCTCATGCCGGGCTGAACCTTGGGAGAAGTCAGAAAGTTTGAATCTTTGATTGCCTGTTTGATTCTGTCAAGGTCATTGTCGGATATTGCTTTCCGGATCGGACCGTAGCGGAGTTGTGATTTCAAATCATCGACGATAAAACTTGCGGTTTTATTTTCGATAGTCAGATTGAAACGGAAGACGTTGTCCGCACTGATATTTTCTTTGATATAATTGAGATAGAGAGGAGCATCCTGAACTTGAACTGAAGCAGTTCTTGCTTTGAGCGGTTTATTTTTGTCTTCAAGGATTTTTATAAGGAATGAACCCATGACCAGAATTGCACAGATAAGAATGACATAAAAAAGTTTGTTGCTGAATTTTTTTGTCTGCGGTTTGTTTTCCGGATCGCTGCTATTGTTTTTGCTGTTTTTATTAAAGAGGTTGCCGGTATTTTGTTTGATAAATTGTGTTAATTCGTCAAAGTCGGACTTTTTGCTTGCAGTATTATTGGCCGGTTCATCTGCCGCAGCGATTGGAGTGATGGATATTGTGCCGATATTTTCGGCGGCAGGAGCAGGGGCAACGATCAGAGGATCGGCGGATGCGGTGTCTGCAGTATCTGGTTGAATGACATCGGAAATTGTGATTTTGGCAGTTTCAGTGTTGGAGAAAACTGTGTTGGGAATATCTTCTGAAATAAAGTCGGAGACCTGAAGTTTTTCCTGATAGAAATCGATTATATCGTTTTCGTTCAATTTTTCAGGAGCGGTAATTTTTCTGCCGTTGAGTTTGATGCCGTTGGTACTGCCGAGGTCTTCGATGTACCAGTTGCCGCCGGAGAGGTAAATTCTGCCGTGGTGACGTGAAATCCCGTCAGACAGCAGCTGCATTGAGTTATCTTCTTCTCTGCCGATGGTTATTTCGGCACTATTGAAGAATTGCTCAGGCAAATTTTTGTTAATGTATTTTATTTTCATATTTTTCGACCTGTATATTTAAAAATTCCATTCAATAACATCACCGGGTTGAGTGCAGCTTTTTTCTATGGTATGCTCGGGACATTCGATAGCGGTGCAGTTTTGAAAAAGTTTGCATTTTGCTGAGAATATCCGCCACGGAGCGGCACTCTTATATAATGTAATTACTTTTTTTGATTTGTCAACAAAAATTATATCAAATTTATAAAACATAAAGAAAGTATGCAGGCTTGAACATTTGAAAAATACCATAGCATCCATTTTATGCGGTTCAAATTTGCGTATGGTCAATCCGGTTGCCCGCTGCCAAAAAGTTTCAGCGAATAAAGGAAATGAACTTATTATTGTATTTTTTGTTGTATTTTTTATCATATCAGAACATCTTTACAGCCTGCATTATGATTGGTCCGACCAGAATGATGATAACTGCCGGAAAGATAAATGCAACAATCGGGATAATGATTTTGACCGGGGCTTCATTGGCAAGTTTTTCTGCCAGCGTAAAACGTTTATTGCGAAGCATATCACCTTGAATATGAAGCAATTCTCCGATGCTTACACCGAGTTCTTCAGCCTGAATGATGGCGTTGAGAACTGAACTTAAATCACTTTGATTGACACGCACGGACAGGGCTTTCAGTGCTTCTGAACGTTTTCTGCCGAGTTGAATTTCGGTGAAGGTGCGTGAAAATTCTTCGTTGAGAGCATCATTTTTGCGTTTTATGAGAATGTCACGCAATGCACTGATGAAATCTTTGCCTGCTTCAACAGAAAGTGTCAGCAAGTCAAGCAGGTTGGGGAGTGCACGCATTATTTCTGTATGGCGTTTTTTGATTGTTGAATTCAGCCACAAGCCCGGAGATGTCGCAACAAGAATTCCCATTATCAAACCGATTATCATATTGCCGCAATACCAGAAAAGCATAAAAAATAGAAAACCTATGAAAACGTGTGCCATTTGCAGTGCCAGAAAATCCCTGCCGCTGATGGCATCGCTCACGCCTGCCATTGCCAGACGGGAATCCAGATATTCACAACGCGGAATCATATTATCTGTTGAGGCAAAAGGACGGAATATTTTGACCATCGGCAAAGTCATACGCAATGAGAGTGACAGTTTTGATTTTGCATTTTTTTCTTCGTCGTCAGAGGAATTTTCGATGTCCAAAGATTTGACAAAATTTATGAAAAGCATAGCACAGCAAAAGGTTGCAATGCCGGTACAAATGGCGGATAAAAGCATTACAATATTCATAAATTTACTCCTTATACGTCGATGGTGGTGATTTTTTTGATGACCAGAAATCCGATGACATCCAGAATTATTACGACCAGCAGTGCAATATAACCTACAGGTGTATTCAAAAATGAATTGACCATGCCCGGACTTACATGATACATACCCCATAACAGCAGAAACGGCATACAGCCGATCATTAATGCCTGAAGTCTGCCCATAGAGGTCATGGCTTTGAGTTTGTTGTTGATTCGCATACGTTCACGGATCAAAGCCGCCAGACGTTCCAGTGTGCCGGTAAGTTCACCGCCGGTCTGTCGGGCTGTGATAACTGCAGTTGCAACCAGTTCAAAGTCGGCACTGTTGATGCGTTTTGTCATATTTTCCAGAGCATCGTCCATCGTGACACCGAGACGTATTTCCTGCATAAGCATACGGAATTCGACTGAAAGCGGATGTTTGTTGCTGGCTGCAAGTTCTTCAAATGCCTGGTTGATGGAAAAACCTGCTTTGAGACTGCTTGCTACATTGCCGAGTGCCCCTTCGAGCTGGATATTGAATTTTTCGGTGCGTTTCTTTTTCATGAAACGCAAAATCAGTTTGGGGATCGGAAATGAAATTATAAAAAATACAGCAAATACCATGAATAAATGAAAAGGTTTCGGACTTTGTACCCGCAAACCGTAAAGCACTGCCCCTATAATTCCGCAGAAAACACTTATGGCAAGATTCAAATCCAGAACTCTTGCAGGAGGCAGCTGCAGCAGAATATCATTGAGTTCGGTACTTGTTTCTTCAAGATATTTGTCTTTGTAGCGTTTGGAGACAAAAAGAAACATATCTATCATGGCGAAACTCAGAAAGAATACGCTCAGCATTGCCATAAGTGCAGGAAAAAATGAATTATTCATGATTTACTCCTCATTGCCGGGTGAAAAAATCGATATATCAAGCGGCAGTTTTGCACGTTCAATATCTTCTGTAAAACTCGGAACCGCTCCGGTTGCAACGTGTTTGCCGACCATTTTGCCGTCTTCTGTCCAGCCGTCATGACGGTATAGGAAAATATCCTGCATGGTAATAATATCACCTTCCATTTTGGTAATTTCGCTGACGTGAGTGACTTTGCGGGAGCCGTCACGTTCACGGCTGATTTGTACAATGATATGGATGGCGGAGGCAATCTGTTCCCTGATCGCCTTCAGCGGCAGGTCAAATCCTGCCATCATCACCAGAGTTTCAAGACGGGCAAGTGCATCGCGTGGGGAGTTGGCGTGGACGGTGGTCAAAGAGCCGTCATGACCGGTGTTCATGGCCTGAAGCATATCGAGGGCTTCGCCGCCGCGGCATTCACCGATAACAATACGGTCGGGACGCATACGCAGAGAGTTGCGGACGAGGTCGCGGATGTTGATTTCTCCTTTGCCTTCGACGTTGGGCGGACGGGATTCCAGTCGGACGAGGTGCTCTTGATGGAGCTGAAGTTCGGCGGCATCTTCAATGGTGATGATGCGTTCACGGTTGGGGAGGAATGAACTCAAAACGTTGAGCAGAGTTGTTTTACCGCTGCCGGTACCTCCGGAGATGATGATATTTTTGCGTAACTTGATACAAATATCAAGAAATGAAACAATATTCGGTGAGATTGAACCGAAACTTACCAGATCTTTTGCCTGCAGCGGAGTTTTGGAAAATTTACGGATGGTGATGGTCGGGCCTATGAGTGAAAGCGGCGGAATAACTGCATTAACACGGGAGCCGTCGGCAAGACGGGCATCGACCATGGGGGAACTTTCATCAATACGTCTGCCGAGAGGTGCAACGATTCTTTCTATTGCAGAAAGTGCCTGATTGTTATCGGCAAAAGCAGTATCTGTACGGTAAAGCACACCGCCTTTTTCAACATAGACATTATCGGGACCGTTGACCATGATTTCTGTAATATTATCGACTTTGAGCAGATATTCCAGCGGACCGAGTCCGATGGCTTCATTGAGCAGTTCCTGTTCGATGACTTCTTTGCTGATATTTGGCGGCAGTTTGACATTGAGCTGATTGATGATCTCTTTGATCGTCTCTCTGGCTTTCTGTTCAAGACTGCGGTCGGAAGTGCCGGAAACCGCCATTTTTTTGAGATTGAGTCGTTTCAGCAGTTCATTATGTGCGTGTTTTTTGATTTCTTTGATAATGGGTCTTGCGGATTGCGGGATGCCGGAAATTTCCAGCAACGGGATTTTTTCCTTGCCGAATTCATCAAGGTTGTTATCTTTGAGAACGGGTTTATCTTTTTTGATTTGAGTTTGCTGCGGAGCCGTATTGACCGGAGATGGGGCAGGGGCGGCAGCGGGAGAATTTATCTTGATACGGATACTGCCGAGCTGCATTTCGCCGTTGGGCGGAACTTGAACGATATTGTTGGGAGTCAAGGCAACATTGTTGAGCAGAGTTCCGTTTGCACTGTCGAGGTCTTTGATATAGAGCACGCTGTTTTTTACCCGCATTTCCAGATGTTTACGGGAAACGCCGGGAAATTTAAGCGGCAGCTGACATTCTGAACTGCTGCTGCCGGCATAATACAAGCCGTCCTGCAGTTGAGCTTTGATGATCTGGTGATCAGGTTGTATGATATGAAGTTCGATCATTGCTGTCAGAAACCTTTTTGGTTGCGTTCTCTGATTTTGTTGTAACGTGGAAGGTCTTTTTCAAGTTTACGGAAGTCGATACTGGGAGTTTCAGAAATGATTTCAGTTTCACTGTAGTTTCTCAGACTGAGGCTCAAGCGTCCCTTCTGACTGGCAAAGACGACCATTTCAACTTCGTGCGGCAGCAGCATCAAAGTAACTGTGTTGTAAGAATTTCTGGAACTTCCCTGCGGGTCGGCGGCATACATTCCGTAACGGCGTCCGACGGCGAGAACTTTTACATTCTGGAGAATTGTCATGGTTACTGTATCGAGGGCACTGTCGCCTTTGAGGTCGGGGAAACGGAATGTGCCGATAACATCGACATTGTCCTGCGGCTGGATGAGGTTGTTTACGGAACTTGTAGCATCAACGGGGATGGAAACTGCACGGTATCCTTTGCGGACGTGAGTGGTGAAACCGTGACGCTGGGTGACGAGTTTGAGGTCGGTATCCTGCAGAATCTGACCTTTACGCATGGATGCTTCGAGGTGTCTGCCGACGACATTCATAGCCTGGGACCAGGGGATTTCGCGTGTATTGAGATCGCTGTCACGCATACGTTTGATTTCTTTGCGTGCGATATCGGAAAGGAGGATTTCCTCATTGGCTGCTTTGTCGCGTTTGAGCTGAATGACGTAAACAGTTTCCGCTTCTCCGAGGATTTTTTTCTTCTCGGCATTGAGCTGTGCATAACTGAGGATGAAGGCGAGGAAACCGAAGAAAACGGCAAGTACCAGAAGCATTTTCTGTTTCATAAAATTTGACTCCTTATTTTAAATTTTTGAGTTTTACCAATAAGATAACCCCGCAAATTTATTTTTTCAAGATTTTTTTTGCCAGAACTGCAAGAAAATTGTAAAAATCTTTCAAAGTTGCAAGTTCCAGTTCTTCTGACGGAGAATGCGGGTTGCGGATGGTCGGACCGAATGAGAGCATCGGAAGTTGCGGATTTTTTTCCTGAAAGAGACCGCATTCCAGACCGGCGTGAATGATTTTTACCTTGCATTCAGCATTGAAAAGTTCCTTGTATGTATCGGTTGCAAGTTTGAGAAATTGAGCGGAAGTTGTGCTTTCCCATGCACTGTATTCTGCATCTGTGACGGTTTCGCCGCCGATTTTTGCGAAACGGCCGGCAATGTCACTGCTCAAACGTTCCCGGTCGATATTGCGGATACTGCGTTGAGACATCAATATTTCTATTGTATTTGTATCTCCTTTGATGATTGCCATATTGTTGGAGGTTGCCACACATTCGAGCGCTTCATCAACGGCGATGACACCGGATGGGATGCTTTTAAGAAAGAGGGCAATATGTCCGAAGTTGTCGATTACTCCGGTTGGAGGTTCGTCAAGTTTTTCCACTGTTATATCGAAATCTGACGGCACATCGAAAGTGCGGCGTACATTTTCTTTGAATTTTTCTGTAAAGGTCAGCAGTTTGTCAAAATCCTGAACTGCTCCGGTAAATTCCGCTGAACGGGGAATCGCATTGGCAAGGTTTCCGCCTTTTATTGTTGAGACTTCGGCACTGCTTTTGCTGATATAATCAAGCAGGATTAAAATTGCATTGCCGCGGTTGAGATTTATATCGGTTCCGGAGTGACCGCCTTTGAGATTGTGACAGCTGACATGGATTCCGGCTGTACATTCCTGCGGAGTTGTCTGCTTCTGCACCGGAATACGGGTGGTTGTGTGTGCCCCGCCGGCACATCCGGTGGTCAACTCTCCCCATTCTTCGGAATCGAGGTTGAAAAGAGCACGGCATTCAAGAAATTCAGGAGCAATATTCATCGCACCTGTAAGACCGGTTTCCTCATCAACGGTAAAAATGGCACAAAGCGGCAAATCTTCCAGATTCTCATCGGTCATGGCACAAAGTGATGCCGCCATGCCGATACCATTGTCCGCACCGAGAGTTGTTCTGCAGTCTTTTGAGCGGAGAATGCCGTTTACTTCTTCAAATTCAATGCTCCGTACTGTAAAATCAAAATCAGGATCAACACTTTGCGGAACCATATCCATATGCGACTGCAATGCGATTGCAGAGGCAAAATCTCCGTTTTTGCGGTCAAGACGGACGTTGCCTGCACCGTCTTCGCGGTATTTCAGATTGTGTTTTTCTGCTGTTTGTTTGAGAAATTTGCGTATTCCGTCACAGTGGTATGAGGGATGCGGGATTTTGCATATTCCGGCAAAAAATTCATAAATACGGCGGGTCGATTGTTGTAAGTCATTCATAATAAATTCTTCCTTGCAAGAATCAATGCACTTCTCGAAGGCAGATACAGTGAAAGTTCCGGAGTTGCATTCTGACCGTCTTTCTGCTCAACAGCATAGAAAGTCTGCGGAGTTTGCACCCGGTCAAAACCACCGTATTCAGCGGCATCCGAAGAAAGAACAAGTTCATATTCTCCGTTGAGTACATTAAATTTATGGTTTTCAAAAGATTGTATCGGGTTGAAGTTGAAAAAGAAAAACAGACCGCCTCTTGCAAAAGCGATAATTTTTCTTTCATTATCAGTATTCAAAGTTACGGTTTTGTGTTTCAGAAAACCGTAACTTTGTTCAAGTTTCAGCATTGCACGGTCAAATTTGGCAAGTCCGCCGTAATGCAGTGTGGTATCATCCGCCAGACTCCACTGACGTCTGGCATAATGCAGTGACCAGTTGTTGCCTTCACGCGGGAAGTCTATCCATTCCGGATGTCCGAACTCATTGCCCATGAAATTCAAATAGCCGCTTCGGCAGCAGCAGAATGTTAAAAGCCGTGCAAGTTTGTGCAGTGCAATACCGCGGTCAACATTCACTGAGTGGCGGAATTTTGACATGAAATCGTACATATCATTGCCGATCAATCGGAAAATTGCTGTCTGTCCGCCTACGATGGATTGATCGTGACATTCGACATAACTTATGCTGTTTTCATCTTTTCTGCTGTTGGTGACTTCATTGAAAATGTAAAACATATCCCATTGTTCGTCAGGAATATCAAAAACTTTGAACCACATATCCGTTACCCCCATCGCCAGCCGGTAATCAAAACCGATTCCGTTTTCATTGAAAGGTGCAGCCAGCCCCGGCATTCCTGAAACATCTTCAGCTATGGTGACGGCATCGGGATTGAGTTGATGTATGACAGTATTTGCCAGAGTAAGATATGTCAAGGCGTCTTCATTGGTATTATCTGTAAAATAATCGTGATATGAGTTGAAAATCCTGTTCAGCCCGTGGTCATGATAAATCATACTTGTCACTCCGTCGAATCTGAATCCGTCAATATGGTATTCGTCAAGATAAAAACGGCAGTTTGAGAGCAGAAAATGCAGAACTTCATTTTTGCCGTAATCAAAACAAAGTGAATCCCATGCCGGATGGATACCGGCTTCTCCGTTGAGAAAGTACAAATCCCGTCTGCCGTCAAAATTACCGAGCCCTTCTGCTTCATTTCTGACAGAATGAGAATGCACAAGATCGATGATTACTTTCAATCCGTATTTGTGAGCACTATCGACAAGTTCTTTGAATTCTTCCGGATTGCCGAAGCGTGATGATATTGAGAAAAAATTTGCTGCATGATAGCCGAAAGAACCGTAATACGGATGATTCATTACAGCCATCAGCTGAATCATATTATATCCTGATTTGACGATTCTGGGCAGAGTTTTGTCGATAAATTCACGGAATGTTCCGATTTTTGCCTCTTCCTGAGCCATGCCGGTATGACATTCGTAGATGAATGGAAAATCTGCAGATTTTGTACAGTTGTCATATTTGAACTGATATTTTTCTGAAGGGTCCCAGATGAGGGAGGAAAAAATTTTGGTTTCTTCATTCTGGACTGTAAAGCGTGCGTATGCATCAAGACGGCTGTGAAATCTGCCGTTGAATTTGATTTGCAAGTTGTAATGCATTTCATGTTTCAATGTTTCAAGCGGCAGTTTTATTTCCCAGTCACCGTGAGAATTTATTTTCTGCAGTTTGTATTCATGGCAGATTTCCCAGTCTGAGAAATCTCCGCAGAGATAAATTGCGTCGGCATGAGGAGCCCATTCACGGAAAATCCAGCAGTCTGATTTTTTATGCAGGCCGTAATATTCGTGAGCGGATGCGAAATCTTTCAGATTTGCAATATCTCCTGCAAGTTCACGGATTTTTTCCTGTGCTTTGCGGTGTCTTGCTTCCAGTTTTTTGTAATACGGCTGAAGGTGCGGGTCACTGTTGAGACTTGTCCGTTCATTCAGCCAAGGCAGATCGCAGCAATTCATTTCATATCCCGTACCAGCGGACGCTTGAGCATGGCTTCATAAATTTTGATATATTCCTGGGCGGTATTGTCGTGATTGAAACGGCGATGTGCCTCCTGCATGACGCGGGAGATGACTTTATTGCGGAACTCCTGACCTTTTGTATGGAAACGCATTGCTTCATCAATCGCCCAGAAGAGACCGTTTGAGTCGTGATGGTCAAAACGGAAGCCGTTGCCGCTCAAGCCGTCTTCTGAAAGATGTTCAACTGTATCGTGCAAACCTCCGGTATTCATAACTATCGGCAGACCGCCGTAATATTGACAGGTCATCTGCGGCAGTCCGCACGGTTCAAAACGGCTGGGGATAACCACATAATCGCTTGCTCCGAATCCGAGGTGGGACAGCGGATCGTCAAAATCGCAGACAGTTATATTGGTATGCATACTGTGGAAGTTTACTATATCGTGAAAAATTCCCTGATAACTGCCGTTGGCGATAATGGCGACCTGCAAATTCAAATGGCGGTATTTTTCGACGACATTATAAAGTATTTCTGCAAAAAGCTGACAGCCTTTCTGCATCGGGTCGAGACGTGAGGGCCAAAAAAGCAGAGGGGCATCAGGATCGACATTCAATCCGGTTTTCTGCTGAAAAGCGGTTTTATTGACTCTTTTGCCTTCAGACTGGGTTGTCCAGTCGTATTGTTTCACCAGATTTTCATCGACTTCGGGTCGGTCTTTTTCGTCGGGTGCATTGAGAATACCTTTGGCACATCCGGCATGGAACTTGCTGCTCATTTCAGTTCTTACCTGCGGCGGTATGAAGTCGTGGCAGCCGTTAACGATTTCATTCAGAAATTCAGGGCTGACTGTATTGATGAAGTGGGCCCCGAAAATGCCGCTGGTCAGCAAATCCACCTGATTTGAAGAACGTGATTCTTCATAACACAGCGGCGGACGTTCAAAATAAAGATTGTTCCAGAATCCTGCCACGTCGATTCCGCGGTCTTCGATCGTATCCATTGTAAGTTTTTGGGTATGGATATTGTGAACTGTGAAAAGACACGGAATGCCGAGTCTTCTGGCATATGCGGGAATAAGTCCGGTCATCCAGTCGTTGCAGTGGATTAAATCCGGATTGACTCTGGGGATGATATTATTTATGACTTCACGCTGAAAAGCCAATGCCTGCAGCATACAGTCGGTCGAGTAATTGCTGTAAACCGACTTGCGGTAATAAAAAATTCTGTCTTCAGCAAGATGTATTCTGTTGTCAGTTAAGTGGTTATTGTACATCCGGAGTTCTTCGCTGATGAGATTTCCGATCTCCACATGAAACATTCTGCGGTAGTGCGGCAGAGCGACGTGCACATCAGAACCCTGACGGAAAAGAGCTCCGACCAGAGAGGCTGAAACATCAGCCAGACCTCCGGCTTTGGCACGGAGTTTGTTGTACATATTGCCCATACCGTCCGGAAGGTAAGTGATTTCCGGAGTCACAATCAAAATACGCGGATTTTTTGTCTTTTTTATCATAAGTATCACAACTTTTCTGAAAAATGTTATATCAATACAATATTATTAATACATTCTTTTCGGAGAAATACAAGCACTTTTTTAAAGAAATGTAGAAAAAAGTAAAAAAGTTTAATTATTTTCTTGATATTTTTGTAAAGACGGGTTATATTTTATTGAGGAACAAATTACTTTACAGAGAGGAGCAATATGCGTTTCAGGCCATGTATTGATTTGCATGACGGCAAAGTCAAGCAGATTGTAGGGTCAACATTGAAAGATTCAGGAGAGGTGAGTACAAATTTTGTCTCTCTTCATTCACCTGCATACTTCGCTGATCTCTATCGTCGGAATGAACTGCACGGAGGTCATGTCATAATGCTCGGCCCCGGTAATGAGGAGGCCGCAAAAATTGCATTGAAAGCGTATCCCGGCGGCTTGCAGATCGGCGGCGGTTTGAATGACCGCAACGGCTTTGAGTATCTTGATGCCGGGGCGAGCCATCTGATTTTTACATCGTATGTTGTTGCTGACGGGGTTCTGCATTATGACCGTTTGAAAAAACTGCTCTCTGTTTACGGCAGAAAAAGGATCGTTCTTGATTTGAGCTGCCGCAAAAAAGCCGATGGACAGTATTATGTCGTCAGCAACCGCTGGCAGACATTTACAGATATCGTTGTCAATGACGATACATTGAATGAACTTGCCATGTACGCTGATGAATTTCTGGTGCATGCAGTCGATGTGGAAGGTAAAAAATGCGGTATCGACGGAGAACTGCTGCAGATTCTCGGCAGACATGAGGCAGTTCCTGTGTCATACGCCGGAGGTATCAGAAGTTTTGAAGATATTGAAACTGTCAGAGTCCTCGGACGGAACAAAGTGGATTTTACTGTTGGATCTGCATTGGATATTTTCGGTGGTGATTTGAAATTTGAAGATTTAAACTCTAAACAAAAGAAGGAGGAGCTATGACTTCTGAAGAGTATATCAAAATTTTTGAAAATTCAATGAAAAAATTTATAAAACGTGCAAAGCTGCGTCAGGCGTATCTGGCATCAATGCTCGGAGTTACCTCTTCAGCAGTAAGTCAGATGATCAAGGGCCGTATCATAATGAGCCGTGCTCAGCTGCGTACGATTTGTGAAGGTTTGAATTTGACTCAGGATGAGGCTCTGGATATGCAGACACTGCTGACCCGCATCCG